>DASPHQ010001184.1:0-6289 GCA_035629595.1 Urbifossiella sp.
CCACGCGATGTTGACGTACAGCAGGTCGTGGTACGTGACGATGGCGAGCAGCCCCGCCTCCGGCCGGACCCACCCGGCGGATGCGTTCGACGCCCAGACGGCCGCCGCGAGGAGGAACCCCGCCGCCGGCCCGGCCAGCGCGACGACGATCCGCTGGCCCCGGCCGCGGAGGTTGTCCCACGGCACTGCCAGGCCGCCGAACGAGTGGAGGACGACGTGCGACCCGACCCCGAACGCCCGGAACGCGAGCGCGTGCCCGAGCTCGTGGACGAGGATCGACACGAACACGACGGCGATCCACGCCAGGATGAACCCCGGGTGGTCCGGGTGGAACCGGTTGCTGCCGAAGATCAGCGTGACGAGCCAGAACCACGGGTGGACGCGGACCGGGAAGCGGAACAGGCGGAAGTTCAGGTCGTACGCGGTACGCTCGGGTTCGGCGAACAGCACGGTGACACCTCGGCCGCGACGGGGTACGCTGCGATTGTAGGACCGGCCCCGGGCTTCGCCGCTCGCGGCTTCGCGCTGGGCCGCGCGAAGCCGCGAGCGGCAACCGAACCAGATGAGACCCCCGCATGGACCGGGCCGCGTTCCGCTCGCACTTCCCCGTCACCGCGCGCTGGGCGTTCCTCGACCACGCCGCCGTCGCGCCGCTGCCGGACGTGGCGGTCGCGGCTCTGCACGAGTACGCCGCCAGCCTCGCCGCCAACGGCATCGCCGCCGTCCGCGACTGGACGCACCGCGTCCGCGACGTCCGCGAACTCGCCCGCCGCGTCATCAACGCCCCCACCGCCGACGACGTGTTCTTCGTCCCGAGCACCACGCACGGCATCGGCCTGATCGCGGAAGGCTTCCCGTGGGCGGCCGGCGACAACGTCGTGCTCCCGGCCGACGAGTACCCGGCGAACCAGTACCCGTGGTTGAACCTCGCCGCCCGCGGGGTCGAAGCCCGCCGCGTCCCCACCCGTGCCGGCCGCGTGCTGGTCGATGACCTGCGCGCCGCGATGGACGGGCGGACGCGCCTGCTGGCGGTGTCGGCGGTGCAGTTCGCCACCGGCTTCCGCGCCGACCTGGACGCACTCGGCGAGCTGTGCCGGGAACGGGGCGTGTTCTTCTTCGTGGACGCGATTCAGGCGCTCGGCGCGTTCCCGATCGACGTGCGGCGCACGCCGATCGACGCGCTCGCGGCCGACGGCCACAAGTGGATGCTCGGCCCCGAGGGCGCCGGCCTCGGCTACGTGCGGCGCGAGTGGGTGGACCGGCTGCACCCGATCGGCGTCGGGGCGTTCAGCGTGGCGCGGCCTCTGGAGTTCAGCACGATCGACTTCGCGCTGAAGCCGCACGCCGGCCGCTGGGAGGGCGGGGCGCTGAACGTCCCCGGCATCACCGCGTTCGGCGCGAGCCTCGAACTGCTGCTGGCCTCCGGCATCCCGGCGCTTCAGACGCGCGTGCTGGAACTGACCGACTACCTGTGCGAGCGCGCCGAGGCGGCGGGGTGGGAGGTGTATTCGAGCCGTCGGCCGGGCGAGGCGTCGGGGATCGTGTCGCTGACCGTGCCGGGCGTGCCTGCGGAAGCGGTTGTAGCGGCGTGTCGGGTGGCCGGGGTGATCGTGAACGCGCGGGCCGGCCGGGTGCGGGTGAGCCCGCACGGGTACAACAACGAGGGAGAGATCGACCGCTTCTGTGCCGCCGTTCCGGGGCCGTGACCATGTCGAACCCGCTTAGCCCGCGCGCCGCCGTGTACACGGGCACGTTCGACCCCGTTCACCTGGGGCACCTGGACCTTATCGCGCGCGGCAGCAAGCTGTACGACCGGCTCGTCGTCGGCGTCGGCATCAACCCCGAGAAAACGACGTTGTTCTCGATCGAGGAGCGGGTGCGGCTGCTGGAGGAGGTGGCGGCGCCGTTCGGGAACGTGGAGGTGAAGGCGTTCACCGGGCTGGCGGTGCAGTTCGTCCGCGGCCTCGGGGCGGGGGTGATGATCCGCGGGCTGCGGACGCTGTCCGACATGGAGTACGAGTTCACGATGTCGCTGATGAACCTGAACCTCGACCCCGGCGTCGAGACGGTGTTCCTGATGGCGAAGGAGGAGTTCAGCCACGTCAGCAGCTCGCTGCTGCGGCAGATCGCGGCGCTCGGCGGCGACCTGTCGAAGTTCCTCCCGGACCCGGTGAAGGGGCCGCTCGTGCGGCGGGCGCGGGGAAGCGAGTGAGGAGTGAGGAGACAAGACGAGTTGTGCCTTGTCTTGTCTCCTCACTCCCCTCTCCTCACTCCTCACTTCTTCAAATTCTCCCACAGAATCCCCAGCGCCTTCTTGCCCCCTTCGAGCACCTGGGCGCCGACGCGCTTCCACTGGTCGGCCTGCGCCTCGGCGTGGAACGCCCGCAGCACCGCGGCGCCGCGGGCGTCGTCCAGCTGCGCCGCCACCGCCGGCACCAGCCCCTCGGTGATGCCGAAGGCGTCGCCGCCGCGGGCGCACACCGGCACCACGTCGATGACGCGGCTCCCCAACTGCTCCCGCACCGCGGCCACGCAGTCGCGGATCGTCACTTCCTTCGGCCGGGTGCCGGTGACCCAGTTGTACGGCGGCGCCCACTCGGCCTTCGGGCTCAGCAGGTCGATCTGGTTCACGACCGCGACCACCGGCGGCAGTTTCAGCTGCGGCCGCTCCGCGAACCACGCCCGCAGCCGGTCCAGCAGGTCCACGTCGGCCCGCCGGCCGGGGTTCGTCGCCGGCGTCACGAACAGGATCAGGTCGGCTGCCGTGCTCGCCTTCGTCGCCGCTTCGAACTCGGCCTCGTTCGCCCCGTCCTGGCCGTACCCGGCGGTGTCGAGAATGCTCACCGGCGACGTGCCGTTGAGGTTCAGGTTGTATCGCACCCCGACGTGCGGCACCGGCAGCGTGTCCACCGTCGCCGCCTGCTGGCCGAGCAGCGTGTTGACGAGGCTCGACTTCCCCGCCTTCACCGGCCCCAACACCGCAATGGCGGTGCGCGTGACCGTCGGCGTCGGCGGCGCGTCGGGTGTGGCGGCGTCGGGCGGGATCACGTCCGACTGCACCGGCGGCGCCTGGTGCGCGGCGATGAGTTCGCGGTAGCGCTTCACGCCGACCTTGAGCCGGCCGCTGTTCATCTCGACGAGGTAGTGGCCGAGCTGGTGGACGAACGCGGTGTGGACCCACAGCAGCACGTTCCCCTGGAGCCGGTCGACGATGTTGCCGAGGCCGTACCGCGTGGCGAGCCAGCGGAGGCCGCCTTCAACCGGGTTGATGATGGACGCCCCGGCCCAGTAGACGTTCTGGCCCTTCTGGTACCAGTCGGCGGCCTGGCGGGCGCGCTTGTAGTCGCGGACGCGGAGGAGGTGGCTTCCCGGCAGGTACTTCTGCACCAGCACGTCGAGGTCGGCCGCGGCCAACTCGACGCAGGCGAGGATTTCGGGGATGGTGAGGTGGTCGATCGGCGTGGCCGCGCCGGGGGCGTAGATCGCCGACACCTTCTCGGCCATGTCGAGCGCGATGTCGGTGTAGTGCCGCGGGTCGCCGAGCTGGTCGGCGCTGACGGCGGCGTAAGTGTTCGCCTTCGCCTGCACGAGCTCCCAGGCGGACTTGTCGCGGTCGGTCCAGTAGTTCGGCGGTGGCGTGTCGGTGTCGGGCAGGAGGCCGCGGCCGCGGGTCCAGCGGTAGGCGAGGTAGTAGGCGAGGCCGAAGCTGAGGCACATCGGCCACCACGCCCAGAACCACCACCCGCGGTCCCACAGGTAGTAGCACCCGACGCCGGCCAGGAACAGCCAGGGGGCGAGGAACAACAGCACCAGGAGTGCGATTCGGGCTTTAGTCATGGTCGCCTCTGGTGGTCACGGCTCGGGGCTTCGGCTCGGGGTTGGTAGCCGCGGGCTTCAGCCCGCGCCCACCCACGACGCCCACCGGGGAGCAACGGGGATCAAACACCGCCGACGTGGGCGCGGGCTGAAGCCCGCGGCTACCAACCCCGAGCCAACGCGCCTACTCACTTCTTGAACCCGCCCTCGGCGGCGACGTACTGCTCGTGGTACACCCGCCGCAGCGTCTGGGTGTCGGGGACGTGCCCCTCGCACACCGCCTGGTAGTAGTAGCAGAACGCCCGGCCGAGCGCGAACGTGCTGGCCCACGCCACCGCCGCGCCGGCCACCGAGCCCACGTACGGAATCAACTTCGTGATCTCGCGCACCGCCTGCCGGGCCACCAACCCGGCCCCGAGCGACGCGGCCACCTCCTTGTAGCGTTCCGGCGTCATCGGCTGGCCGTACAGCGCCGCCAGGTGCGTCACCATCCGGCTCTGGATGCCGGGGATGATGAGCAGGTCCAGGAACGGCACCGGAATCGCCCCGGCGCTGGCCGCCATCGACGCGTACCCCACGATCACCGGCGCCGCGTGGCGGAGGTGAACGTCCTTCAGCGCGTCGGTCGCTTCCTTCAGCCGCAGGAGCGTCTGGCGGTACGCCCCCGGCAGCGCCGCCAGCAGCGCCGCCTTGAGCGCCGGGCCGCCGTAGTCGGGGTCGGGGAAGCCGTCGTCGGGCCGCGTCAGGTCGATCGGCACGCACTGGTCGAACAGCCCCGCGAACGCCCGCTTGTGCTCGTCGATGGCGCGCCGCAGCGGCTCGTACTGATCCCACTCCCCGTACGGCGGGTGCGGCTGCCGCGGGATGGCCTCGTTCAGGCACGTCACGCACAGGACGACGGGCCGCGACGGGCTCGCCCGGCGGATCGGCCCGAGGGCGGCGCGGACGTTCCCCTGCGCGAAGTCGGTGGCCTTCGCGGTCACGACGACGACGTGCGCCAGCGGGTCGAGTGCGGCGACGTCCTCGGCGGGGTCGTAGCCGGGTTCGTCGACGCCGCGGGTATCGAGAAACTCCATCAGCGGGGCGTCGGGTGTCGGGAACTGGAAGCGGCGCGAGGTCTTGGTGCAGGGGCGGTAGCCGGAGCCGATGACGGCCTCGTCGGCGCCGGTGAGGAAGCGGGTGATGGAGGTCTTGCCGGACTGCGTCTTGCCGAGGAGCCAGAAGACGGGGACGGGGGTGCGGGCGCGGAGCTGGGTGAGGGTGGCGTCGAGGTCCGGCGGCGGGGAGTTGTCGCCGGTGGCGATGCGGCGGACCACGTCCCAGATGCGGCCCATGCGCCCCTCCCCACGCACCGGTGCGTGGCGCGATTGTAGCGAACGGTGTGCCGCGCGAACCGGGGGCGCGGGGGCTGTACGCCGGAAGCCCGCCCCGGTCAGCCCACGGTGTCCCGGTGAATCCAGCGGTAGACGAGGTTGTGGAAGTCTTGGTAGTTGGCGAGGTCGGCTGCGGTCTTGTTCAACCCGGCGAGCAGGTCGGGGATGTCGGCCGTGAACACCCGGTACCGGCCGACGATGTGTTCGGCGCCGAACAGGTCGCGTCGCCCGGCCTGCGACTGGAGCCACGCCCGGACCTCTCGAATGACCTTCTCGGGGTCGTTGCCGTGGGCGCGGATGTCCTGACCGGCGATGTCCGAGATGAACCTCTGGAAGCGATACCTCTCGCGGTCGAGTACCAGGATCACCTTGTCCTTCTGCCGACCCCGCCCGCCGTACTTGAAGCCGGTAAACACGCCGAACTCGAACGGCATGTTGAACCGCGGCAGGTATTCGGCGTTCAGTTCGGTGCGCGAGATGTCGTGGATGCCGTAACGCGAGTCGGCGATGAGGCGGACGATTTTCTCGGCCCGCGTCTCGCCGGAGTCTTCGACCTCCAGCGCACAGCAGGCCGTAAACCCGCAGTACTCAACGGTGAAGACGAGTGCCTGGAACAGCGGCCAGTACGCGTCGTCGAACGGGCAGTTGATGAAAACGCGGGTGTCGTAGGCGGGCTTGTCGGGCGCGCTCACGACGCCGACCCGACCGCTTTCGACTTTGACTCGCGCGCCCGGAAGACCCGCTCGACGGCGGCGATGATGTCCTTCATCGGGATCGTGCCCCGACCTTTCGGGCGGATCGGGACGAAGTGCTTCGGCTTTCGCGGCTTCGTGTTCGCCATCGGCGATCCTCCTGGCACACCGACATTCTACCACGCCGGCCGGCGCGGGTGCCAGCGGCAGTTCACCGCCGCGGGAGGCTGGGGAGGTCGGGTTCCTAGGGTGTCCACAGCGCAGCACGAAGTCGAACCCCGCAAAGCTGGCGGGTGTCACGAGTCCGGGGGAGCGGGTAGTATCGAGCGACACGACCCTGGAGATGCGCTGTGGAAGGGATGACCAGGCAGGAGATCCTTCGTCTCGTGAACCGCTACATCGGCGTCA
>DASPHQ010001185.1:0-4458 GCA_035629595.1 Urbifossiella sp.
CGGTGAGTTGCTGGAATTCGTCGGCCAGCGTCCGCGCCTGCTGGGCGAGCGCCCGCGCCTCCGCGGCAGCGCCGTCGAGCCGCTCGCGCTCGGTGCGCACCTTCTGAAGCTCGACGGTCGTGGCGTCCAGCTCGGCGCGGAGTTTGACGCCGTCGGCCTTGAGTCGTGCCTCGTCCTTCCGCGCCTCCGCCTCGCGGTGCGTGGCTTGAATCAGGGAACTCCGCTCGTCGAGGAGGCGAATCAGGTTCGGCAGCGCGGTGTTGACCACGGCGAGGGCGTCCACGCGGTCCTGCACCAGCCGCACGGCCGCGTCGGGGTCGGCGGGGTAGCGGGCGAGTTCGTCCGTCAGCCGCTGGGCCTCGGCCTCCGCGTCCTCGGCCTGCCGCACCTTCTCGATCACGCCGGCCAGCTCGCGCAGCCGGGCGTTCAGCGCCGCCTGCTTCGCCTCGCTCTCGGTCAGCGACTTCTTCAGCGCCAGCAGCTTCTTGCGGGTCTGGTCGAGCGCGTTCTCCGTCTTGCGGCGCTCGTCGGCGACGCCGTCCTTCGTCTCGGTGAGCCGCAGCGTCGTCTGCTTCGACGTGTTGATGCGGCCGCGCTCGGTGACGATCACGCCCACGGCCGGCAGCACCTCGCGCAGCTCGCGCAGGCGGGCGTACTCGCGCTCCACCTTCACCGCGCTGCCGAGCAACGACTCGTGCTGCTCCAGTTTCGCCCGCGCCCCCACGAGCGTCTTGTTCTTGTCGGCCCAGTTGCGCGCCTGAAGTTCGACCGCCGACAGCGTGTCGATCGTCTCCTGCGCCGCGGCGCGGGCCGCCTCCGCCACGGCGATGCGGTCGCGGGCGGATGTCAGTTCGTCGTCGGGCACGACCCGGATGTTTTCGAGCTGCCCGGCGAGCGATTCGAGGCGGGCCTTCAGCTCGCGGCGGCGGTCGTCGGCCTTGCCGTGGAGCTTCTGGTAGCGCTCCAGATCGACGATGCGCGCCAGCACCCCGGCCCGGCCGGCGGGCGTCGAGTCGAGCAGCTTCTCCGCCTTCCCCTGCAGCAGCAACACCGACGACGTGAACGTCTCGTAGTCGAGGCCGATGGTGTCGCGCACCCAGGCGTCGAACTTCGTCTTCAGCTGCGTGTCGGCGACCGGCTGCCACTCCACCTCGCGCGTCGCCCCGGTCTGCGACAGCGCGGTCGGCGGCACGCCGCGGTACACCTGCTGCGTCCCGGCGACGCCGGCGGTCTTGCGGCGGACGGTGCGCTTGATGCGATACGGCTGCTTCTCGACGGTGAAGTCGAACTCCACGGTGAGAGTGTTCGACTCCTTGTTGATGAGCTCGGTGGCGTGCTGAGTGCCGCCGCGGTGCGCGCCGAACAGGGCGAACGTGACGGCGTCGAACACGCTCGACTTGCCGCTGCCGTTGGTGCCGGAGAGCATCCACAGCGGCGACGAGTCGAAGCGCACCTCCTGCTCGTCCTTGTACGACAAGAATCCGGACAGTTTCACGCGCTGCGGGATCATGCGGCTCTCTCGAATACGGGCCGCCCCGCGGCCCGGTAGCCGCGGGCTTCAGCCCGCGTCAGGCTCCGGCGTCCACCGGGGAGCAACGCGGTTCTGACACCGCCCAAGCTGACGCGGGCTGAAGCCCGCGGCTACCGGGCCGCGGGGCGGCCCGTTCGTCTACTCGAAGTCCTTCAGCAACTCGTCCGCCAACGTCAGGATCGCCTCGCGCTCGGCCTCGGCGTGATTCGTCAGCTCCTGCGACAGGTAGTCGCGGACCGTCTCGCCGAAGCCGCGGGCCGGCCCCGTGTCCGCGCCGGCGAGCGAGTCGCCGAGCGCCCCAGCCTCCTGCCAGTCGCGCGCGTACCAGCGCGGGAAGATTCCATCGAGGTCGGCCAGCACGTCCTCCAGCACGTCCTTCCCGGCCGTGTAGTGGATGTGGAGGTTCACCAGGTCGGTCGTCGCGTCGGGGAACTCCGCCCGCAACTGCGGGATGTCCAGCCCCGGGTCGTGAACCGTGATCTCGCGGACCGGCGTCGCCGGCAATGGCAGCAGCACGGGCTCGCCGCGCAGCCCGTCCGGGCCGAGGTCCACGAGCACCACGCCCTTCTGGTCGGCCTGCTCGCCGAGGTCCATCCGCTCGATGCTGCCGGAGTAGCGGACGTGCGGCGCCGTCAGCGCCTGCGGCTTGTGGATGTGGCCGAGCGCCACGTAGTCGAACTGCTCGGCCAGGTCGTCGCCGTTCACCACCACGTCCTCCTCGACACTGAGGCGGAACAGCGACGGGCCGATGGTCGAACCGAACATGTGGACGTGCGCCGACAGCACGCTCGGGGCCGTCGGGTCGTAGCTCGGGTGGGCGCGGAGAGCAGCCAGCGCGTCGGACCACGCCTTCACCAGCAGGCGGTTCTTCTCGTCGGGGCTGCCGTACTTCTGGCCGGCCTCGCCCTTCAACAGGCGGTTCGGCGTCGGGTACGGCATCAGCACGAACTGCACCTCGGTGCCGTGCTCCCGGTCCGCGAGCTTCACGAACGTGGGGTCGGTGGCGAGGTACAGCCGGCCGGGCGGGATGAGGTCGCCGGGCTTCCCCACGGTCGGGGCCGCGAGCGACATGGCGTGGACGAGCGTCTGGCAGAAGTTCTCGTTGTCGTGGTTGCCGGTCAGCGTGAGGATCGTGCCGCCTGTTTCCAGGAACTCGCGGAACACGTCCTGCCAGTGATGAATGGTCTCGCGCAGCGCGTCAGGGCGGGCCAGCTCGCTGAACAGGTCGCCGGCGACGAGCAGTACGTCGACCGCTTCCTGCTTGCAGTGCGCGGCGACGCGCTCGACCGCCCGGCGGAGGTCGTCGGTGCGGTCGATGCGGCCGAGGCGGTCGCCCAGGTGCCAGTCGGCGGTGTGGAGGAGCTTCATTCACCGCCCATTGTGCCGCGGGCGGGCCGGGGGCGGAAGGTCAGAAGGAGTCGAGGTCCTTCCAGTCGTCGGGCATGGTGTTGGTGATCGCCTGAATGATGCTCACGACGCCGATGATCGCCAGGGTAATTCCCCCGACCAGCACCCTCCCGCTCCACTCCGCCTGTGCGGCCGTCAGGATGAGCAGGAGCAGCCCCACCACGATCGACAGGAAGCCGCAGCCGAGGTAGACCTGCTTCTGGGCGCGCTTCCGCCCCTCGCCGCGGCGCGACTTCCACCGGAGCGGCCGTTCCCGCTTCGGGGCCGATTCGGGTGCCGGCGCGGGTGGGCGGTCGTCGTCGGTGAAGGCGTAGGCCGGCGACTCGACCACCTCGGGGGTGATGACCCCGGGGACGGTCAGCACCGCCGCGCACGCCGGGCAGCGGACCTGCCGGCCGGCGGCGGTGTCGGGGACGCGGAGCGTCTTCCCGCAGGCACAGCTCACGAAAAGCGTCATCGGTCAACCTGGCGACCGCCGCTCGCGGCGTTGCACGCGCTGCAACGCCGCAAGCGGCGGAATCACTCCTCCTCCGTCAACTCCCGCAGCTGCCCTTCGAGCCGCATCGTGTCGGTCACGTCCCGCGCCACCGCGAAGATCATCCCCTCGCCGACCAGCGGCTTCGCCTGCCACTCGAACCACCGGTACTCGCCGTTCACGTCGCGGTAGCGGTTGCGGAAGCGCACGCACAGCTCGCCCCGGTTCAGCCCGGCCACCACGTCCTGCGTCGCGGCGCGGTCGTCCGGGTGCACGAAGTTCAGGAACGGCTCGGCGAGCAGCTGCGCCGTGGGGTGGCCGAGCACCCGGCTGAAGTTGGCGTTCACCCGGCGGAAGTAGCCGTCCATGCCGGCGATGCAGAACAGGTCCGGGGTGAGCTCGAAGAACCGCACCAGGTCGCGCTCGGCCCGGCGGAGGTCGTGCGACAGGCACTCGGCCAGCGCCGCCGCCAGCACCCCCGCGTCGCGCGGCCGGTCGGCCGGGTCCGCGGCCAGGCAGCGCTTGCACAGCGCGATCAGTTCCGGGTCGGCCGCGGAGGCGTCGAGCCGGGCGAAGCCGTCCGCCAGGTCGGCCTTCGCGGCCTGCTTGTACGCCGACCGGGCGTCGGCCCCGGCGTACGGCGGCGCCCCCGTGAGGATGTTGCACAGGAGGCCGCCGAGGGCGAACACGTCGGTCCGCTCGTCCATCCGGTCGAGGTGGCCGCGGGCCTGCTCCGGCGACATGTACGCCGGCGTGCCGAGCACCCGGCCGAACCGCGTCTGCAAGTCCTCCAGCTTTTCCGGGTCTGCCCCGTCGGCGGCCGGCTCGGCGGTGGGGACGCCGACCGGGCTGTGCGGCAGCACCTTCGCCACGCCCCAGTCCATCAGCTGCACCAGCCCGAGCGCGCCGACCATCACGTTGTCCGGTTTCACGTCCCGGTGGATCACCCCGCGGGCGTGGGCGAACGCCACCCCCTCGCACACCTTCTCGAACACCTTCAAGAACCGCGACCGGTCGTGCCCCGCGTCCGGCCGCGCCGCCAGCA
>DASPHQ010001186.1:0-6834 GCA_035629595.1 Urbifossiella sp.
CCGCAGCCAACCTCCGCCCGAACTCGTGATGCGTCTCTCCCAGGGGTGGGGCGACTTCTGCTGGCTGCGCGACTCGCTCCCCCTGCTCGACACCCACCTCACACGGCTCCTGGCGATGCACCCCGACGCGGGCGCCGAGCGCACGCGTGGGCCGCGCGGGAGCCGGACGTACACCGGCCTGCTCGGCCTGCAGGAAAGCGTCCAGAGGGTGCTCGCGCTGCAGGAGTTCTGCACCAACGGAGGCGGCGCGACCGAGCCGCCGGAGATCGACGATGAGTGACGCTCGACCCCTCCCCGCCGCCGCCCCCGAACTCGCCGAGTGGCTGGGCGCGCGCGTCGCAGCCTACGACCTGTTCGAGACCGTGACAGCGATGCGCAACGGGCGGCCGGCCCCGCCCACCCCCGCGCCCTTGGTCGAAGAAGTCCTCGGGGCGGATGTCGCGCCGCTACTCGCCGACAGTTTCCACGCGCTCCCCGAGGCGCGGCTGCTCGAACTCCGGACCCAACTGACCCAGCACCCGGACCTGTTGTTCGGCCTTCAGGAACTCATCTTCGTGCGCGGCGGGCCGGCGTGGAACGATCGTCTGGCGTTGCCGGCCGGCGACGCCCCGGCGGCACTCGCCGCCGTCAGCGATAAAGTGGTGGATCGCGTCATGGCGCGGATTACCGCCCCGCCGGGACGTAGGGTGGGGGCTGCGGTCGCCGCCTCGGAACCTCCCATGGCCGAGGTATCCCCGGCCGGCCCGGCCGCGCCTCCCCGCCGGCGGACGCGGGCACGTGTGCTGGCGACCGCGGGTGTGTGCCTCGGGTGCGCCGTCCTGGGGGCGGTGGGTGTTGGCGTCGCGTACGACCGCACCCTGACGGCCGAGCGGGCCGCCGCGTCCGCCAGACTGCAGAAGTTGGAGCTGGCTTTTGACGGCGAGCGGGGGGTAGCGGCGGCCGACCGAACGGTCCAGGCCAAGAAGTGGGCGGAGCTGGATCGAGACCGAGTGGCCGAGATCGTTCGCCTGAAGGACAACGCCAAGGGGTGGTCAAAGAAGGACCAGGATCAGGTGGCCGAGATCGGTCGCCTGAAGGACGATGCCAAGGGGTGGGAGAAGAAATACCAGGACCGCGAGGTCACGGTTAATCGCCTGGAGGACGACGCCAAGGGGTGGGCGGCACGGGATCGTGTGCGGCAGGCCGAGGTCAGCCTCTGGACCGAAGCAGCCAAGGGGTGGGCGAAGCAGGACAAGGACCGGGTGGCCGAGATCACGCGCCTGAACGACAAGTTGGCGGCAGTCCCACCCAAGGCGGGGTATCACGAGCCCACCACTGGGACGATCAACCTCCAGGCCGGATTCGTACCGGACCCTCACAAGGTGTCGATGTATGCCGGGGGAACCATCGAGACGAAGGAGGGCGGGGTCACGGCGTGGATCACCAAGGCGCCGGATTACCGGCTGAACTACAAGGCTGGGCGGGAGACCCTGACCATCCGGTTCGAGCCGAAGGAGCGTGGTGATACGACGCTCCACGTCCGTTTCACCCCGGAAGGCACGGTAGGGACGGGGGGTGACTGGGTGGCTGCCAAGTCCATCGGGAGCGATCGCAACCCGCAGGTCAGATTCACCACACCGATGTCCGGCCAGTACGACATCTGGGCTGGAACAGTTGAGAAGTTGTCCGTCAATGGGATGCTTATCATCACCGAGTTGAGGTAGCCACGCGCCGCCTTGACTTGGCGCGAGCAGCGGCGACAATCGCCCTCACACCCAGCGGCGGACGGGAGGCGGGTATGCGGTACGCGGCAGCCGTTCTGCTCCTGGCTTCACCCGCCCTCGCGGACGAGCCGTCGTACTCCTGGCGGACCCGGGTGGACGAGCCCGATCGCGTCTACCTCTACCGCGACGGCACCCAGATCGGCGGGTGGGACTACCTCGCCAAACAGTACCGCCCGTTCGACGGCCGCACGTGGGGGCCGGCCGTCGACGCCGCACCGGTGCCGCCGCCGGCCAACCGCCTGCGAATCGTCCCCCCGCCGCCTCCGACGGTCGTGGTGCAACCGAGTCTGCCGCCGCTGCCCCCGCTGCGCGGCCCCCTCCGCAACCGAGCCGCCACGGTGATGACCCACGCCGTCACCGACATGACCGTGAAGATGTTCGAAGCCATCCCGGGGGCCGTCGTGGAGTCCGTGAAGCGCGGCGACTACCAACTCGACCTCCGCTACTCGGTCACGCCGCCCGCCCCGGCGCCCGAAGGCGGCCCCGCCCCGCCGGGAACGAACCAGCCGGTCCGAAACCTCCTCCGCCGGTTGGCGACCCCACGCCCCACCACTCCGCCCGACGTTCCAAACTCGCCTTGACGCCGCCGCCGCGCCGCGGCATACGGCCGGGTCATGCGCCCGTCGCCCGCCCTCGCCGCCGCCCTGGCCCTCCTCCCGGCCGCCGGCTGCGCCACGCACCCCGTCGCCGCCGTCGAGAACCGCATCGTCTTCTTCCCGCACCCGTACCCCGTCGGCGACTGGACCCCCGACCCGCGCGTCCGCGACGTTTGCGTCGACGCCCCCGACGGCGTCCGCCTCCACGGCTGGCTCGCCGAACCCGACAACGGTCCGCCGCGCGAGGTCGTCCTGTTCTGCCACGGCAACGGCCGTAACGTCACCACCCGCCGCCACGTCATCGAGCTGTTCCGCGACCGCATGGGCTGCGCCGTCCTCGTCTTCGACTACCGCGGCTACGGCAAGAGCACCGGCCGCCCCTCCGAGGCCGGCGTGCTGGCCGACGCCCGCGCCGCCCGCCGCTGGCTCGCCGACCACGCGGGAATTCCCGAAGGCGACGTCGTGGTCGTCGGCCACTCGCTCGGCGGCGGCGTCGCGGTCGATCTGGCGTCGGCCGACGGGGCGCGGGCGCTCGTGCTCGAAGGGACGTTTACGAACCTTCCCGACGTGGCGGAGGCGCACGTGCCGTTCCTGCCGGTGCGGGCCGCGATGCGGGCGGGGCTGAACTCGGTCGCAAAAATCCCGGCGTACCGCGGGCCGCTGTTGCAGGTTCACGGCGACGCCGATGAGATCGTGCCGTACCGGTTGGGGCGGGAACTACACGCCGCGGCGAACGAGCCGAAGCGGTTCGTGACGGTGCCGAACGGGAACCACAACGACCTGTACACGCCGGAGTACGTCGCGGCGCTGGACCGGTTCCTGACGGAACTGCCGCCGCTTGCGGCGCGGCGCGCCCCGTGAACCCCGGCCACACCCGAGGCGTCCGTCCCGTGAATTTTGCGTGCGGGTGATGGCTTCCGGCCCGAGAACCGTCTATACTCCGGGAAAGTTTGCGTCGCCCCCGGTTCCCGCGACGGACCGCGCAAGCCGCCCGTCGGAGCCCGTTTACCCCCGCCCGACACGCGGACGGCCGACCATGACGGGCTCCGCCGCGACCAGGCACGGTGCCGGATGACCGACCGGGAACGGCCCGCCGCGCCCTACGCCCCGGGTGCCCTCACCCCGTCCCCCGATCGCGCCGGCGTTCCCAGTCACCACGCTACCGACCCGCGAGCCGACCCCTCGTCCATGCCGCTCACCCTGTCCCCCCGACGCACCGCCGACCCCGCGCCGCCGCACCCCTGGCTGGCCCGCGCGCTCGCCGGCGACATCGACCTCCCTGCGTTCGCTCCCGCCGCGCTCCCGGCCGCCGCGCGCACCGCCGCCGAGGCCGACGCCGTCGCCCGCGCCCTCGCCTGCCCCGACCTGTTCGTGATGGACGCCCCCGACCGCGCCGCGCGCGAGCGCCTGATCGCCGACCTGGCGCGGTGCGCGGCGCTGCGCGGCGAGCGCGTGCTGGTGCTGTCGCCGGACCCGCTCGCGGCAGACCGGCTGGCGGAAACGATCGCGTCCGACCCCGCGGTGAAGGTCGTCCGCGCCCTCGCCGACGACGAGAACCCGCACCGCCCGAGCCCCGCCGCGAACCGGCTGACCACCGCCGCCGCCGGCCGCGGCCGCGTGGACGGGCTCCGCCGCAGCGCTGAGGCCGACCTGCGCACCGCCGACGCCGACCTGTCCGCGGCCGAGGCGCTGGCGACCATCGCCGCCGGGCTGAAGGCGCTGGCCGACCGGTTCGCCGCGATCGAGCCGGAGCGCGGGGCGGTGGCCGCGGCCCGCGACGCGGCGCCGGTTCCCGAGCCCGGCTCGCCGTTCGCCGCCGACCTGGAGCGCATCGCCGCCGAGTTCGACGCCGCCCGCCGCCCGCTGCTGGCCGACCGGGCCGCGGTGACCGCGCGCCGCGCCGCCGCGGACTCGACCCTCGCGGCGGCGCGGCAGCACAAGGCCGACGCCAACGACCCGACGAAGAAGTCGGGCTTCTTCTCGCGGCTGTTGCACAAGCCGAAGCCGCCCGTCGACCCGGCCGAGCTCGACCGCCACATCGCCGACGCCGAGCACGCGGTGAAGGAGCAGGCCGACCGCGACGCCGCGCTGCAGGTCGAGTTGGACGCGGTGGACCGCCGGCAGGCGGCCGAGGTCGGGAAGCGCACCGCGGCGGAAGCCGTGGCGCGGCGGCCAGGGTTCGAGGCGCAACTCGCCGCTCTGGCCGCGGAGCGCGACGAGGTGGCGGGACGGTTCGTGCTGGCGGGGAAGGAGCTGGCCCGCGGCGGCGTGCCGGCCCCGGCGCAGCTGACGCCCGACGCCGCCGGCCGGACCTTCGCCGAGCTGGACGCCCGCCGCGCCGCCGCCGCCGCGAAGCGGGCCGCGGCGCGGGCGCGGCTCGACGACCTGGGGGCGGCGGGGGCAGAGCTGGCGGGGCGGGTGTTGGCGGAGGCGCGGGTGGTGGTCGGCACGCCGGGCAGCCTCGCCTCCGACCCGGTGTTCGCGGTGCCGTCGGCCGACCCGCCGTTCGCGCTGCTGATCCTGGATCACGCCGAGGACGTGGGCGAGGCGGACTTCGCGCAGCTGTCGCCGCGGGCGGGGCGGTGGGTGCTGGCCGGCGACCCGATGGGCGGGAGCGAGCGGAACGGCCGCCGCGGCGGGGCGCTGCTGGCCCGGCTGGCGCGCCGCCTCGACCGCGACGGCTGGGCCCGCGACGGCGACCGGCTCGTGGTACGTCTGCTGCCGGACGCCGCGGTGACGGGTCGTGAGCCGCTGCTGGACCACCCGGACGTGGAGTTGCGGTTCGCGGCCGGGGGTGCGTTGGCGGCGATCGCGTTCCCGCCGGGGATGGCGACGGCGGCGGTGCACCGGTTCCTGGCGGACCAGCTGGGCGAGTGCCGCCCGCGGCCGTGCGGCCCGGTGCGGTGGTACGACGACGGGTCGGTGCTGACGGCGTGCTGGCCGGCGGCGGAGACGTTGTCCGGCGAGTGGGCGGAGGTGGGCGGCGGCTTGCGCCTGCGGACGGCCGGTGCGTTCACCGCGGCGGTGTCGTTCGACCCCGCCGCGGGTTGGGACCGCGCCGCCGCGGAGGCGTGGCTGGAGGCGCGGGTGCCGCCGCCGGGCCGCGTCGCCGTCGTGCGCTGAGCCGGCACGTCTTGTAGAACATGTCTCCGGGACCGATTTCAGTAGCTCGGCTCGCGTCTGGCGCCTTAACGGCCGCAGGACGGGGTTCGGTCGCCGCGCGCATCTCAACTACTCGGGGCGGCGCCCCGGGCCGGTGGCGATCACCCGGCCGTCAACCAGCGAGACGATGGCATAACGGTCCCACATCACGGAGTCTTCCAACACGTCGCCCCACTGGGCCGAGCGGACGTAGTCCGGGGCGTAGTCGTTGGCGCCCGCAGACTTGGACTTGAGGCACCGGTTCAGGCTGATCTCTTTCGGGTTCACACCGTTCCAGAGCCGCCCCTGTTCGCGGGCCGCCTTGATCTCCTGGACGTCGTCGGCGGACCACGAGTCGAACACCAGGTTCTCCCTCCCGCCGACCTCCTTCATCCACGCCATGAACTCGGCCCGGGCTTCTTTCGTGGCGAACGTTCCTTGCTCCTTCACCCCGACGACATCGACCTGGACGATCACGGTCGGGTGGGTGTCGATGACGTCCTCGTCGAAGTACATCCACCCGGTAAAGCTCTCCCGCTCCTGCGGCTTGACCCCGGGCATGTTGCTGTACGCGTTGATGTTGCGGGTGATCGGGCGCCCGTACAGCGCCTCGAACGAGTCGTCCCAACTCCGGTGCGTCTTCAGTCCGGCTCGTGGGACCAGGAACACGGTGAAGCAGACCTGGGGGATGCCGAACTTGTTCGTGGACACGTTCCCGACCGGCACGATCGGGCGCACGAACCACCCCTTCCCGTGGGGGACGGCTTCCACCGTCAACTCGATGTTCAGCGCCATCTCGTGTTGCAGATCCGATTTCACCTTGTCGTGCTTCGTGTACTTCCAGAGCGAGTAGCCCCCGGCGACGGCCAAGAACACGAGATTGACCAGCGCCGTAATCGCGACGAGTGCCTCGTGCCACTTGGTGTCGTTCGTGACCGCGCCGAGCAGGAGGGCCGCCCCGATCGTGGAGAGGCCGAAGAAGAGTAGGACGATGCTCCAGAAGACGAACCGCGGATTCCGCCCGGTTACTTCGACGAGGCCGGCCCGGGGGCTGGGTGACGCGGGCGTGGGTGGTGTCTGGGTCATCGCGGGCCTCGGAGCGGGGGATGCCGAAGAGACATTCGCACCCCGCGAGACGGGATTGTCACCCGACTCGGGAATTCGCGCTGCCGTCACCTCGACGCATCGTCCAGCACCGCCGTCAGCAGCCGCCAGAACCGCTCGACCGACCCGACGTGGACCCGCTCCCCGGGGGCGTGCGGCCCCTTGATGTCGGGGCCGAACGACACCATGTCCATCCCCGGAACCCGCTCGCCAATGATGCCGCACTCCAA
>DASPHQ010001187.1:0-3064 GCA_035629595.1 Urbifossiella sp.
GACGGGGCGCACCTGTTCCTCGGCAACGGCAACACGACGTGCTACCAGGTCGAGTTCAAGAAGCTGCTGGAGGATTGAGGCGACAAGGCGAGGGGCCGGTAGCCGCGGGCTGAAGCCCGCGGCTACCGGCCCCTCGCCTTGTCGCCTCACCCCGCCGGGTGGTCCGCGAACTCCTCGAGCCGCGCACTCCGCACCGGCTGCCGCAGCTTCAACAGCCCCCGCGCCTCGATCTGGCGGATGCGCTCCCGCGTGATGCCGTACAGCCGGGCCACCTCGTCGAGCGTCTTCGGCGTGCCGTCCTTCAGCCCGAACCGCAGCTCGATCACCTCGCGCTCCCGCGGGGCCAGCGAGCGCAACACCTCACCGATCCGGTCGCGCAACAGCCGCTGATCCACGTGCTCGCCGGGCGTCGGCGTCTGGTGGTCGCTCAGGAAGTCCTCGAGCGCCCGCTCCCCCTCGCCGCCCACCGGCTCGTGCAGGCTCACCGGGTGCCGGCCCACCACGCGGAGGCTGCGCGTCTCCTCGGTCTTCACGCCGAGGGCCAGCGCCAGCTCCTCGTTCGTCGGGTCGCGGCCGGTCGCGGCCGACATCTCGCTCCGCTTCCGCTCGATCTTCGCCATCATGCTGATCTGGTGGCACGGCACCCGCACCGTGCGGGCGTGGTCGTGCAGCGCCCGCGTAATGCCCTGCCGGATCCACCACGTCGCGTACGTGCCGAACTTGAACTTCAGCCGCCACTCGTACTTGTCCACCGCCCGCATCAGGCCGCGGTTCCCCTCCTGGATCAGGTCGGCGAACGGCAGGCCGCGGTTGCGGTAGTTCTTGGCGATGCTCACCACCAGCCGCAGGTTCGCCTCGGCCAGCTCGCGCCGCACCCGCTGGTACGCCAGCCGCCGCTTCCGCAGCACCCGCACCAGCCCGTCGAGCTCGTCCGGCATCAGGCCGGCCCGCAGGGTGGTGTCGCGCAGCGTCCTCTCGGCCTTGATCCGCTCGTTCCCGACGGCCAGCTTGCAGGCGCGGATGTGGTGCTTGAGCTCGTCCGACAGGTCGGCCAGCTCGTCGGTCCAGCGCTCGAGGAGCTCGGTGCGCGGGGAGAGCTCGCCGGCCAGCTTGCGGCACTTCAGCGCCCGCAGCAGGCGGGCGCGGCGCCACACCGCCCGGTCGCCGGGGAACTCGTCGCGGACGCCAGCGGCGAATTCTTCCGCCTCCTGGGCCAGCAGGGTGCGGAGGGTGCCGAGGTTCTTCTCCAGCCGGTTGAGGATCTGCGGCCGGGTCAGGCCGAGGTCGGGCGACGAGTACGCGTCCACGTGCGGGTCGATGGGGGCGCCGCCGGCGGCGATCTGCTCGAACTTGTCGGCGACGCGCACGAGCACCCGGCCGCACAGCAGGGCGGCGGTGCGGAACCGGTCGCGGTGGTGTTCGAGCTTCTGGGCCAGGGCCGTCTCGCGCTCCTTGTTCAGGAGCGGGATGGCGCCCATCTGGCGGAGGTAGAGGCCGAGGGCGTCGTCGGGGCCGCCGGCGTACTCCTCCTCGGCCGGGGCCTCGCCCTCGGCGGCCGGCGCCTCCGCGACTTCGGCCTCGTCGTCGTCGTCCTCGTCGTCGTCCCCGGCCAGCTCCGGGTCGGCGTCGATGAGGTCGTCGACCCGGACCTCGGGGTCGTCGGGGGCGGCGGTCGGTTCGTGGTGGTACATCCGGCTCATATCGCGTCCGTTCCCCGGCCGGCTGGCCCCGGTCGGTAAAGGCGAGTTCGCGGTCGGCGGTCGGCGGGCGGCACTCCGGCCGGGCCGACGGGGGGTGGAGCGAGGCTGGGCGCGGCAGTTCCGGCCGCCGACCCGTTCAACCAGTTCAGACGGCCCGCGAACCCGGGTGGTTCGCCGGCGGCGAGAAAAGCTTCAAACCCACTGGCATTATACCCGACGCTTTTCGCGGGTGTCGGGAAACGGCCCGCAAACTTTCCCCCGCCTACCCGGTCGAGCGGACCGGACGGGTCGCGCCGTGCTTCCGCCGCTTGCGGCGTTGCCGGGCTGCTCCGCCGCGGGCGGCGACTATTCTAACCCCATGACCCGTCTACTAGTTGCACTCGCACTCGCCTTGGTGCCCGGCGCGGCCCGCGCCGCCGACCCGCCGCACGTCCTGTTCCTCCTCGCCGACGACTGGCGTGCGGACACGCTCGGCTGCGCCGGCGGCGTCGTCCGCACGCCGCACCTCGACGCGCTGGCGAAGCGGGGCGTGCGCTTCACCGAGTGTCGCGTCACCACGTCGATCTGCTGCGTCAGCCGGGCCACACTCCTGACCGGGCAGCACATGGCCCGCCACGGCGTCGACCGCTTCGGCCTGCCGCTATCGGCGGAAGCGTGGGCGCAAACCTATCCCGCGCTGCTGCGCCGGGCCGGCTACCACACCGGGTTCGTCGGCAAGTTCGGCGTCGGGAAGATCGGCGAGAAGGCGTTCGACTTCCAGCGCGTGTACGAGGGCGTCCACTGGATGCCGGACGGCAAGGACGCGAAGGTCCACGTCACGGCGAAGAACGAGCGCGACGCGCTGGCGTTCCTCGCCGAGCGGCCGAAGGACAAGCCGTTCTGCCTGAGCGTGTCGTTCTTCGCGGCGCACGCCGAGGACAAGGCGCCCGAGCAGTACCTGCCGCAGCCGTGGAGCGCGAAGCTCTACGAGGGCGTGACGATCCCCGTGCCGCGCACCGCGACGGAGGCGCACTTCAAGGCGCTGCCGCCGTTCCTGGCGACGGAGCGGAACGAGGGGCGCGTCCGCTGGCGGAAGCGGTTCGACACGCCGGAGCGCTTCCAGCAATACATGACGAACTATTACCGCCTCTGCACCGAGGCCGACGCGGTGGTGGGCCGGCTGGTCGCGGAGCTGCGGGCGCAGGGGGTGTTGGAGAACACGCTGATCGTGTTCACCGGCGACAACGGCTACTTCCACGGCGAGCGCGGGCTGGCCGACAAGTGGTTCCCGTATGAGGAGGCGCTGCGGGTGCCGCTGATCGTCTGCGACCCGCGGATGCGGCCGGGCGTCCGCGGTACCACCAGCGAGGCGCGGGTGCTGAGCC
>DASPHQ010001188.1:0-3951 GCA_035629595.1 Urbifossiella sp.
ACCCCGTACCGCCCAAACGACCGGGGCGGCAGCCACCCGGCTGCCGCCCCTGCTTCGCAGACCCGAATCGCGTTCGACGCGGGCCGAGGGTCGTCATCGGTCAGTCGGTCAGGTTGGCGAGGAAGTCCTCGAACGTCTTGCGGGCGGTGAACTCGGCCGCCATCACACTCTTCTCGCGCGTGGTCAGCCCGTCGATCTCCCGCTCCTGGGTGGCCAGCCGGTCGAGGTACGTCTTGTACACCTCCGCCTCCCGCGGGGTCGCCGCCAGGTTCTTGCGGATGCGCTCCTGGTCGGCTGCCACCCGCGCCAGGTCGGCCTTCACCTGCGTCAGGTCGCGGAGCTGCCCGTCCCACGCCCCCTTCAGCTTCAGCGCCTCGGTCAGCTTCACCTTCAGCGCCGGCGGCGCCTCGTTCAGCGACAGGAAGAAGCGAATCTGCCCGTCCGGGTTGTTCGACAGCGCGACCTGCGTGCTCACGTCGCGCTCCTCGTTGACCACGAACGTCGTCTCCCCGCCGGCCTTCACCGCGATCTGGAACCGGTACACCTCCTTCGTATCCTCCACCGGCGGCGGCGTGTCCACGAGCTTGAAGTGCTGGTTGGTGCGGTTCGGGTGCTCGATCACCAGGGTGCGGTCCGTCTGCGAACGGTTGGCGACGCGGTACTTCTTCTCCTCGCGCACCTTGGTCACCGTGGTGACGATCCCCTTGTTCGCCTTGACGCTGGTGATGCGGCCGTTGCCGGGGCCGGTCTGCGGATCGACCTCGGTCCCCAGGTCGATGGCGTAGCTGACGAGCCGCTCCTCGCCCGGCTGCACGTCGAGCACGCGGGTGTCGCCGGCGTAGGTCGAGCCCTCGAACACGGTGATCGGGCCCTGACTGAGGTGGACGCCGGACGTGTTCTTGAACCGCAGCCCGAGCAGCGGGTGCTTCGGCTGCACCGCCGGGTTGTAGATGCTCACGCGCGTGCCCTCCACTTCCTTACCGACGATCGGCAGGAGCGCCGACTTCTGGCGGGCGAGCGAGACGGGGTGGTCGATCGCGTACTGGAAGAAGTCGCCGAGCTTGCCGCCGGTGGCGGCGTTGCCGACGGCCGCGGTGCCGAGGCGCGCCGCCAGCTCGCGCTGGAGGCCGCGCGCCCCGTCGCTGTCGAAGTCGGCGGCGGCGACCGAACGGCGAAACGTCTCGTCCAGCTTCTTCTCGGGCGGCCGGCCCGGGGCGGCGTCCTTCGCCTTCGCCCCCGACCGGCTGTCCGCCGCGCGATCGAAGCGCGGCGCGCCCTCGCGAGGGTCGAAGCCGAACTCCTCGACGGTCAGGTCCGTGACCCCGGCCCGGTTCCGCCGGGCGAAGCCGCCGTCATAGGTCGGCGGGCGGAGCGACGCGAACAGCTCCGGCTCCACGGTGGGGCGCGGCACGTACAGCGGGTTGTACAGGTCCATCTTGAACGAGATCGGCCGGCCGCTGATGAGCGCCATCCGCACCCCCGTCCAGTCCTCGTCGGTCGGGTTCTCGATGACCGCCCACCCCTGGAGGTACGGCTTCCCGCCCTTCCCCTCGGCGTCGAGCACCAGCCGGTACGAGGTCTTCCAGACCGGCGCCTCCACCACGTAGCCGACCTGCACCCGCCGCTTGCCGTCGCCGGCGAAGTGGAGGCTGACCGCCTTCTTCGCGGCGTCGTGGTTGAGCGCCAGCACCTCGAGCGCCCGGCGGAACTCGCTCTCGATGACCGGGTTGAGGAACCGCAACTGCTGCACCTCCGTCAGCTTCACCGCCCGCATGCCCTCAGCGCACCACAGGTTCAACACCGCGACCGGCACCGCGTTCGGCCCGGCCGGCGCCGCCTGCGTCTCGATGCCGACGATCGACCCGGTCAGCTTGCCGGGCTGGTTCTGGGCGGTCGGGGTCGTGGTGACTTCGACGCGCTCGCCGCGGGCCTGCTGGAGAATGCCGGCGAACGACGTGTCGCCGTTGAGGTTGATGGAGAAGCTGGCGAGCGTCCGGGCGATCGGCTCGCGGCTGTCGTAGCTGACCGCCGCGACGCGACCGCCGCCGAAGTCCTCGAGCACCATGCTCTTGATCAGGTCGTTGATGTCCGCTTCCTGGAAGGTGAGGTCGACGCGGGCGTCGCCGTCCACCTCGCCGGAGCGCGAGAAGTAGCCGACGCCGCTGTTGAACATGACCACGCGGGTGATCGGCAGCGTCACCGCGGGCTTCAGGTCTTGCTTCGCGTCGGCGAGCGCCGTCGCGTCGAGCCACCGGTCGGCGAGGGCGCCGGCCCCGATCGCCGCGGCCAGCGGCACGCCCCACATGAGCTTCCGACGCAGCATGGCGAATCCCCCGAGAGGTGGCGGCGCCGGTCGGCGCCGCGGTTCCACTCTACCCGCGGCGGGCGCCCCGCGGCCAGCCCCGGGCGGCGCGGCGTTACAGTGGCGGGCGGGTCACTTCCCGATGCAGAAGCGCGAGAAGATGCGGTCGAGGAGGTCGGTGGTGTACACGGCGCCGACCATCTCGCCGAGCTGGCCGACGGCGTTCCGCACGGCCAGCGCCGCCAGTTCCGGCGGGTCGTCCAGCGCCAGGTGGCGGTGGGCTGCGGTCAGATCGGCGGCGCAGGCGTCGAGGTGGTGGCGGCAGCGGCTCTGGCTCGGCGCCAGCGGCGGCCGGGCCAGCGCCGCCACGCGCTCCGCCAGCACCGCCCGCAGCGCGTCCGCGCCGCCGGGCGTGACCACGGACGCGGCCACGACACCCGGTTCCGGCGCCGACGGAAGATCGCTCTTGGTCCGCACGCGAACCACCTCGCCGCTCGCGGCGTTGCAGCCAAACACCACCCCGGGCTCGGCGCACCACACGACCACGTCCGCCCGCGCCGCCGCGTCGGCGCCGAGGCGCTGGGCCTGCTCGTCGATGGCGTCCGCGGCGGCGACCCGGCCGGCGGTGTCGATCAGTTCGACGTCGGCGCCGCCGAGCGTCAGGCGCGCCGCGAGGTAGTCGCGGGTGGTGCCGGCCTCGGGGCTGACGAGCGCCGCGGCGCCGGTCAGGGCGTTGAACAGGCTACTCTTGCCGGCGTTCGGCGCCCCCGCCAGCGCCACCCGCACGGCCCGCCCGCTCACCGCACGGCCGTCGAGCTGCCGCCGCAGGTTCGCCAGCCGGGCCAGCGCCGCGGTCACCCGCAGCAGCGCGTCCGACTTGCCGACGAAGGTGATGTCCTCGTCGGCGAAATCGAGCGCGGCTTCGAGGTCGGCGAGGAGGTTGAGGAGGTCGTCGCGGACGGCGTGGAGCGGCTGCGTGACGCCGCCGGCGAGCTGGCCGAGCGCCGCCGTCAGGTCGGCGTCGGTGTCGGCGGCGACGACGGCGTGAACGGCCTCGGCGCGCGGCAGGTCGAGCTTCCCCGCCAGGAACGCCCGCAGCGTGAACTCGCCGGGCCGGGCCGGGCGGGCGCCGGCGGCGAGGAGGTCGCTGACGAGCCGTTCGACGAGCGGCGGCGAGCCGACGGTGTGGAGCTCGGCCACGTCCTGCCCGGTGTACGACCGCGGCCCGGCGAAGAGGTACAGGTCGGCGGGGACGGGCGAATGCACGCCCGAGAGCGCGAGCCGGCCGGGGACGAGGTGGCGGTCGGCGGGCGGCGGCGCGTCCGGCGTGAACACCGCGGCCACGACCGCCCGCGCCGCTCGCCCGCCGACGCGCACGACCGCCCGCGCCCCCGGCCCGGGGGCCGACGACACCGCGACGATCGTGTCGTCGGGGTGCGGGGCGGTGCCGGCGGTGAGGCTCATCCCGGGCGCGCCAGGTAGAGGATGACGAACGCCATCGGGAACCCGAGGGCGAGGACGAACGTGCCGACGAACAGCTTGTTCCGCCCGTAGTCGGACAGGGTACCTTCGCCGAACGCGGCGTTCAGGAACAGGTACACGGCGTAGAACCACAGCGGCGGAAACACTAGCCCGAACACCGCCGTCAG
>DASPHQ010001189.1:0-3232 GCA_035629595.1 Urbifossiella sp.
TGCTAATCTCGACCTCGACGCGCGTGACGGCCGGCTCGGGGCGGTTGGCGAGCCGCCACAGCATCGCGTAGTACTCGTGGGCGACGGTGAGCCGCGGCATGATGTTCGGCGACGGCACGCGGTCGGTCCCCTTCCAGTTGCCGGACACGGCCAGCAGCCCGTGCGGCTTCCCCGAGTCCTGAAGCCGGCACGCCGCGCCCTCGGCCACGAGGAACGCCTCCACGTCCTCGGTGAGCGTCGACCGCTTCGGCTGCTCCTCCTTCTTCTCGGGCTGCACCTCCTTCTTCTCCGGCTGCACTTCCTTCTTCTTCTCCGGCTGAACCTGCGCGAACACGGCGCCGAGAGTGGCCTTCTTCTCCTCCTTCGGCTCGGCCTTCGGCTCGGCCTTCTTCGGCGGCGGGAGCGGGCCGTAGTTCAGGTCGGTGACCGGGGCCACCTTCGCCGGCTCGGCCGTCATGATGATGGCGTTCTTCAGCTTCCCCTTGTACTTGTCGAGGTCGGCGCGGGTGGTCACCTTCAGTACGACGACGGGGCCGGTGACCTTCCCCTTGGTGCCGGGCGTCCAGCCCCACGCGGCGACGACGCAGCGCACCTGCGTGTCCGGCTCGACGACCTTCAGCGACGCGGTGCCGCGCTCCCAGCCGTAGGGCATCTCCCACGGCTCGAGCTTCACGTTGTCGAGGCCGTACTTCTTCATCATCTCGGCGGTCCAGTTGTTGGCGCGCTCGAGCTGCTTGGAGCCGGTGAGGCGCGGGCCGATCACGTCCGACAGGTGCTGGAGGTTCTTGGCGACCTCTGAGCCGGCCTTGACCTCGGCGAGCAGCGCCTGGTCGAGCTCGGCGGGAGCCATGGTCTTGACGGCGTCGGCGGGGCGCGCGGCGGTCGTCAGGCCGACGAGCAGCGCGGCGGCCAGTACGGACCGCGGGAACGGGGGCATTGCGAGTCTCCGGGGTGCGAGCGCGAGTGGGGAGGGTCGAAGTATTCTGGCCGGGCGGGCGGTGGGCGGCAACCAAGTTCCGCCGCTTGCGGCGTTGCACCGCCGCAAGCGGCGGCCCCGAACCGTCCCCCGGTTCATAACATGAACCGGAATGAGAAGGACGCCCGCCAACCCGCACAGGAGCTTGTGTTGACTCCCGACCCCGCCGCGGAAGCCGACGACGACATCGACGACATCGACGAGTCCGCCCCGCCGCACGAGGACCCGGACGCCGACCTCGACCTCGACGCCGAGCCGCCCGAGCACGAACTCCCGCCCGAGATCGACCCGGCCGTTACCTTCGCCGACATGAAGCTGATGCGGCCGCTCTACGACGCCGTGAGCCGCGCCGGCTACATCCACCCGACGCCGGTGCAGGAGGCCGTCATCCCCGTGGCCATGCGCGGCCTGGACGTGATCGGCCAGGCGCAGACCGGCACCGGCAAGACCGCCGCGTTCCTCCTCCCGTTCATGAACCGCTGGCGGCCGCACAGCCTCAAAGGCCCGATCGGCCTGGTGATGACGCCGACGCGCGAACTCGCGCTGCAGATCGCCGTCGAGGCCGACCGGCTGTCGCCGAGCAAGCGGTTCCGCACCGTGGCGGTGTACGGCGGCGCCAAGATGGGCAAGCAACTCGACGGCCTCTCCCGCGGCTGCGACCTCGTCGTCGGCACCCCGGGCCGGATGCTCGACCACCTCAGTCGGGGGTCGATGGACTTGAAGGACGTGAAGTTCGTGGTCCTCGACGAGGCCGACCGGATGCTCGACATCGGCTTCCGCCCGGACATCGAGCGCATCCTCCGCCGCTGCCCGCTCACCCGCCAGACGCTGCTGATGTCGGCGACGGTGCCGGACCCGATCAAGAAGCTCGTCCACCGCTACATGACGAACCCGACGCACCTCCAGATGACGCCGGAGGTGATGACGGTCGACAAGATTCGGCAGAGCTACTTCACGGTGGACAAGCACAAGAAGTTCGACCTGCTGGTGAAGGTGATCGAGCGGGAGAAGCCGCGGCAGGCGCTGATCTTCGTGGAGCGGAAGCGGTGGGCGGACGACCTGTACCGCGGGCTGAAGCGGCACGTGCCGCACGCCGCGGTGATCCACGGCGACCTGCCGCAGAGCCAGCGCGAGAAGATCATGGCGGCGTTCCGCACCGGCGAGATCAAGTTCCTGATCGCCACCGACGTGATGAGCCGCGGCATCGACGTGGAGGGGCTGTCGCACGTCATCAACTTCGACCTGCCGCAGGACATCGAGAGCTACGTCCACCGCATCGGCCGGACGGGGCGCATCGGCCGCGACGGCATCGCCATCTCGTTCTCGACGCCGGAGCAGGGCGGGCTGCTGACGGACATCGAGGTGATGATCAACAAGCTGATCGACCAGGACGAGGTGCCGGGCGGCCCGTGGTACACGGCGGTGCGTCGCAGCGAGCGGACCGCGGACGTGACCGTCGGTAACGCGGACGTGGCGCGGGCGGCGACGCAGGTGCTGCGCAACGACGACGGCTGGGGCATCGACGAGCAGGACCTTGCGGGCGGGAAGCTGGGCGTGGCGCCGGGCGAGGAGCCGCCGCGCGACCCGGACGCGCCGCCGGGGGCGCCGACCGGGGCGCCGGCGGCGAAGAAGCCGGTGTTCGGCAAGCGCGGGAAGCGCTACACGGACCGGCTGTAAACCAGGGGCAAGGGGCATGGGGCAAGGGGCAAGGGGCAAGAGAAAGACAGAAGAGAGTGGAATGGGGTTGGGGGAGCCGCAATGCTAGGGGGCAGGTTCGGCCCTCCAACCCGAGTGCGAGATGAACCCGAACGAACCTGCGCGGCCGATCCGGACGTTCCGCGACTTGCTGGTGTGGCAGAAGGCGATTCAACTGGCGATCACCGTGTACCGTGTGACCCAGGCGTTTCCGAAAGAGGAGAAGTACGGGCTCACGTCGCAGGTCCGGCGGGCGGCCGTGTCGGTGTCGTCGAACATCGCGGAGGGTCATGCCCGGCAGGGGCGGGAGTTCGCGCACTTCCTCTCGATCGCGCGCGGCTCGGCGGCCGAAGTGGAGAGCCAGCTTTACCTGGCCGCTGAACTCGGGTTCATCGAGCACGCGGCGACCATCGCGGCCGTCTCGCTCGCGGGTGAGATTCACCGGATGGCAGCTTCACTGGCCGAGAAAGTGTCGGGACATTGACTCAGGGGCAAGGGGCAAGGGGCAAGAACCGAACCCGCTGCCTGCCTTCGTCTCGCCCCTTGCCCCTTGCCCCTCGG
>DASPHQ010001190.1:0-6991 GCA_035629595.1 Urbifossiella sp.
CGGGATCAGGATGGCGACCAGATCCTCGCCGTGATCCTTGTGGACGAGCCGTTTGTGGAGCGTGCGGCCATCAACGGTTTGCGTCCCGGCACCGGGTTCGGGGGACCAGCCCGCGGGCAGCCACGGTGGCGGGGGCGGTGGGGGCGGCGGGACCGGTGGCGGCGGGGGGACGGTCTCCGGGTCGCGCGAGTATTTCGCCACCAGCGCGCCGACCGCGCCGAACCCGACGACCAGGCCGAGCCACAGGGCCGTGCGGCGGCGGACCACGACCGGCGGCGGGGGCGGGAACACGGCGTCGGCCAGCGCACGGGCGAACGCCGCGCAGCTCGGGTAGCGCTCGTCCGGCTTCTTCGCCAGCGCGCGGAGGAGCACCGCCTGCTCCTCCGGCGGGAGCGGGGCGAGGTCCGGGGTATCGTTGACGTGCTGGTAGCACAGGTCGAACAGCGTCTCGGCCTTGAACAGCGGCCGGCCGAGCCGGGCCGTGACGTACGTGGCGGCGAGGCTGTACTGGTCGGAGTGGAGGTTGACGTTCCGCCGCCACACCTCGGGGGCCATGTACAGCGGCGTGCCGACCTCGGCAACGACGGCCGTCTCGTCGTGCCGGTGCCCGCGCGCCAGCCCGAAGTCGGCGACCTTCGCGTACCCCTGCAGCAGCAGCAGGTTCTCCGGCTTCACGTCGCGGTGGCTGACGCGCTGGCCGTGGAGGTAGTCGAGCGCCTCCGCGGCCTGCCCGAAGAACGGGACGAGTTCCTCCGGCGGCACCCCCGGCCGCCCCTCCTTCTTGTGCCGCTCGATCTCGCCGGCGAGGCTCCCGTCGGCCAGCTCCATCACGATCACGAGGCGGTCGCGGAACACCCAGTAGGCGTGCGTCTGCAGCAGGAACGGGTGCGACATCGCCTTCATCACGTCGAGCGCTTCCGTCTCGCCCTGGCTGGCCGGGTGGTCGGCCGAGCGGAGGATGCGCTTCAGCGCGACCCGCATCCCGCCGGGGGCCAGCGCCTCGAACACCTCGCCGAACGCCCCCATGCCGATCCGCCGGACGAGGCGATAACCCACGTCGGCCGGGAGGATGTCGTCGCCGATCGACGGGTGGCGGGCGATCGGGGGCACGCCCGCCGGGGTCGGCGTGGTCGGTCGGTCGGCCGGCGGCAGCGAGTCGACCGACTGCCCCGCGTCGACCGGCTCCTCCTCCGCGAACACGATCACGTCGGGCGCCCCGGCCGGGCCGGCCGCGTCGGCCGGGGGGTAGAGTTCGGCGCGCAGCTCGCCCACGACCGCCGGGAAGCGGTCCTCGTACTCGGCGAGCGACGGCCGGTCGCCGTAGCGGTGGCGGAGGCGGTACTCCTCGGCGATCAGCGTGACTGCGGCCTCGTCCACGGCCTCGGGGGGGAGGCGCTCCAGGTACGCGTCGGCGCGGACCGGCCGGCCGGCCCGCGCGTGCCGCTCCATGTCGGTGCGGAACAGTTCGACGAGGACCGACGATCGGTGCCGCGCGCCGGGCGGGGGGAGGAATGTTTCGGGGACGGTGGAGCCGTCCCCGCGCCACGCGGACTGGAACTGCGCGACCCGGTTCGACAGGTCGGCGGCCTCGGCGTCCGTCAGACCGGCGCGACTCCCGCGGCTCGACATGAGTGGACCGTCTCCGCGCGGTGCCGGGCAGGGTTGGTGCTCGGGCTCGGGCCGCGCGCCTCCCGGCTAATTTACCAGCCGGCCCGCCGGCCCGAAGGTACAATTCGCGCATTCCCGCGCTCCCCTGCCGGCGCAACCGGCGGGGGGCGCTTCCCCGGCTCGAAAGTGGTGTCCGATGCGGGCCTCGGGTTCTGTCGCCGTCCTGGTTCTCCTCCCCCTGCTCGGGATCGCGCGCCAGCCCGGCCCCGAGTCGCCGCTGCCGCCGGCCGACCGCACGCCGCAACTCGTCGTGCGCCACGCCGGCCCGCACGCCCCGGTCACGTCCCTCGCGTTCGGCCCGGACGGCACCCTGTACGCCGGCGGGTTCGGCAAGGTCGTTCACCGCTACACGCCAGCCGGCGGGAAGTTCGTGCCCGCCGAGCCGATCCGCGTGCCGGTCGGGCCGGGGAACGCCGGCGCGGTCAACGCCGTCGCCGTGTCGCCCGACGGGAAGTGGGTCGCGGTCGCCGGCCGCGCCCCCCTCCGCGGGGAAAACTGGACCGCGTCGGACGACGGGATCGTCGTCGAGAGCCGCTACTTCCCGCCGCTACTGAAGCGCGACTCCGGCGTCGTGTACCTGTTCGACCCGGCCGACCCGCGCGGCGGGAAAGTCATCCGCGGGCCGGAGGCGGGCATCCGCGCGCTCGCGTTCGCCACGCCCGGCCCGGCCGCGGGGCCGGTCCTGGTGACGGCCGGGGTCGAGTGGGACGCGGCCGGCAAGTTCTTCGGCGCGGTCCGCGTCCACGACGTGGCGAGCGGGAAGGAGCTGGCCCGCCGCGACGACCTGCCGGGGGCGCCGAACCGGCCCGGGCTCGCGGCGTGGGCGGCCGACGGGAAGCTGCGCGTGGCGGTGGCGTGGCCGCCGGCGGACAACACGAAGCCGGGCGGCCTGCTCGTCTGGGACGTGACCGCGAAGGCCGACCAGCCCTTCCCCGACGGCCTGCGAACCGTCGCGCTCGCGCTGCGGACCGGCCCGGACGGGGCGGCCCGGGAGCTCGTCTCCGGCGCAGTCGTCGGCGCTTACTGGGGGCTCGCCGCGCGGCCCGCCGCCCCGCCCGTCGCCGGCAGGCTCCTCCCGCTGTCGGAAAAGAACAACGAGTTCTTCCTGCCGCTCGCGCTGGCGCCGGTCGGCGAGACGACGGCCGCGGTGCTCCAGCGTTTCCCGCAGCCGCCCGGCACCACCGGCCGCGTGAGCGAACTGCGCCTCGTCGCGGCCGACGGCACGGCGAAGGGTCGGGTCACGCTGAAGGGCGTGGCGGCGAGCGGGCTCCCGTCGGTCGCCGCGTCGCCGGACGGGAAGTGGGTCGCCGTCGCCGGGTTCGACGACGACCGCATCGAGGTGTACGACGCGGCCGCCCTCGCCGCCGGCCGGCCGGTCGTGCAGGTGCTCGCCGGGGAGCCCGGCGGGTTCGCCCGCGTCGCCTTCGTCGCCGGCAACAAGCTCTGGCTCGGCGGCGCGACCGACGAAGCTCCGCGCGGCGGCACCGTGCTCGACCTCGCCGCCCGCACGGCCGCCCCCGGCGGTGCCGGGCTGGCGCTGGATGTCACACCCGGCGGCGGGCCGCTGCCGTACGACCCGAAGGCGCAATCCGTGACGGTCACGGTCGGCGGCAAGGAGCAGAAGCTCGAACTCCGCGAGAACGAGGTGCCGACCGCGGTCGTGCTGCTGCCCGCGGGTCCGGCGTGGGACAAGGCGCTCGGGCCGGTCGTCGCCGTCGCGCACTACCACCGCACCGCGCTGGTCTCCCTCATCACGCTGTTCGACGCGACCGACGGCCGCCGCCTCCTCCAGCTCGGCGGGCCGACGTTGCCCGTGGACGGGCTGGCGTTCTCCGGGTCGCGGCCGCTCCTGGCCGCGGTCGGGGCCGACCGCACCGTCGCCGTCTGGTCGCTGAAGGCGCTCGCCGCGCCGTTCCCGGCCGTCGAGGGGATCACGCTGGTCGAGCGCGACGGCAAGCTCGCCGTCGCCGGCGTCGCGCCGACGAGCCCCGCCCGCGCCGCGCTGAAGCCCGGCGACGTCGTCGAGGCGGTCGGCGGCGAGAAGGGCGCGCTCCGGCCGGTGACGACGTACCGCGACTTCCACCTGGCCGTGCGCGAAGTCCCCGTCGGCGGCACGGCGCGGGTGAAGGTGGCGGGGGCGGCGCCGGCCGCGGTGCCGGTCGGTCGGGGAGTCGGGCACCGGCACCCGCTATTTGAACTGTGGGTGAACCCGGTCGCCAACGCCGACGGCGGCCGCGACTGGATCGGCTGGACGCCGGCCGGCCCCTACGACGCCAACACCCCCGCGGCCGAGGCGCGGCTCGGCTGGCTGACCGCGACCGGCAACCCGGCCGAGCCGGTCGTGTTCGCCGGGGCCGACCAGTACCGTCGCCTCTACTACAAGACCGGCTTCCTCCGCTTCCTCGCCGACACCGCCGACTTCGACGCCGCCCTGAAGCAGTACGTCGCCGAGTTCCCGCGCACGCGGCCGGAACTGGCGGTCCGCGCCGACGGGGCCGAGGAGCGCGACGGCGCGCGCCTCCTCCGCGCGCGCGCGGCCGCCCTCGTGGTCGATCTCCACGACCCCGACGGCGTATTACAGCTCGACGCCGCCGAACTTCGCTGGCGCGCCGCCGGGGGCGACTGGCGGGTCGTGCCGTTCCGCGACAAGACGGCCACCCTGCCGCTCGCGGGTCACGAGTGGGCGCGCGGGGTGCATCGCTTCGAATTCGAGGTGCGCGAGACGGCCGAGCTGCCGCCCGCGCTGACGCAGACGGCGGGGTTCCGCTACGTCCCCGCGGCCCCGACGGCGCGGGTGCTCGCGGGCGGCAAGGCGGTCGAGCACGGCGCGGACGTGACGAGCCCCGCTGACAAGCTCGCGCTCCAGGTGCAGGCCGAGGGCGGCGAGAAGGTCGTGGTCACCGTCACCACCAACGCCCCCGGCGGCGACCGCCCGGTCGCGCTGAAGGAGGGGAAGGACGGCCGGTTCGAGCCGTACCCGCTGCCGCTGAACCCGAACGCCAAGACCGCGGTCCGCGTCACCGCCCGGAACGCCGCGGCCGCGGAGGACTTCGCCCGGTACGAGACGCACACCACCGAGTTCGTCGTGTGGCACACCACGCCGGCGCCGCGGCCGGTGCCGCGCGTCACGCTCGGCGTCGCCTCCACGGTGGACGCCCCGGCCGCGCCGGGCCGGCCGTACGTCTCCGACGGGGCGAAGGTGAGCCTGTCCGCATCGATCGTCGCCGTGGGGATGACGAAGGTGGAGTGGGACGACGGCGACGGCGTGTGGGTGGCGGGCGAGCTGCCGGCGAAGGGGGTGGCCGCGCGCGACGTGACGATCAAGGCCGGCGGCGTTCCCAAGACGCTCCGCGTCCGCGTCACGGCCGGCGGGGAGGAGCGGACCGACTCCGTGTCGGTCGTGTGGGCGGCGCTGCCGGACGCCGACTTCGGGGCGCTGCCACAAGCCGTCCGCGGGTCGCGGCTCCTCGCGGCCGGGCCGGTGCGCGCCGCGGCCGGGGGCGGGCCGTTCCGGGTGAAGGTGCTCGTCGATTCGCCCGACGCCGGCACGCCGCCGCGCGAGTTCGACATCCGCGCCGGCGAGCCGGGCACCTGGGCCAGCGACGTGGAGCTGGCGCCCGGTGACAACCGGCTGTCGCTGGCGGTGGCGAACGAGTGGAAGCAGGTGCGGGTGCGGAGCCGCGAGGTGCGCTACGTCCGCCCGCCGGTCGTCGTCGGCGTCGAGCCGATCGCCGCCCGCGGGCCGAACGTGGGCGACGTGTTCGCCGCGGTCGTGTCACCCGCCGAGCTCCCCCCGGACCGGCTCACCCTCGACGGCCGCACGCTCGCCGCCCGCGCCCACGGGTCGGTGACGGTGTTCGGCGTCGGGTTCTGGTGGCTCCGCGCCGAGGGCGTGCCGCTAGCAACCGGGGACGCGCTTCCGCCGGCCGTGCGGGTCGCCGCGGGGAACGCCGACGGCGAGGGCGAGGCGGTCGAAGCGACCGTCATCCCGATTCCCAAGGCACCGCCGCCGCCCCCGCCGCCGCCCTCGCCCAAGATCGTTGTCACCGCGGGGAAGGACGCGGCCGTGGTCGCCGCCGGCGCGGCGCTGCGGACCGACGAACCCGAGTTCGCGTTCGGGCTGCGGGTCACGTCGGCGGTCAAACTCACCCGCGTCGCGGTGCTGCGGCCGGAGGAGGTTCCTGGCGTGTCGGCCGAGAAGGCCGTCGCCGCGGACGGCGGGTTCGCGCTGACCGCCGCGCCGACCGTGATGCTCCGCGAGGGCGTGAACACGTTCGAGGTGACGGCGTCGAACGGCCACACGCCCAGCGAGTTTCGGTTCAGCGTCAGCTACACCCCGCCGCCGGTGCGAGTGGTGATCGACGAGGTCGCCGAGCTGCCGCCGGGCGCCGCGCCGCGCCCCCTCCCGCGGCCGGCGGGCGGCGCGGCGTTCTCGGCGGCCGGCAACCGCGTGCAGGTGAAGGGGCGCGTCGTGTTCTCCGACCCCGCCGCGGCCGCCCGCTCGTCCGGGTTCGACGTGGTGCTGTACGGCAACGACGTGCGCCACCTCCCCGCCGAGGTCGACGCTCTCGCGCCCGGGAAGAATGAGGCGCCGTTCTCCGCGCTCGTGTTCCTGAGCGCCAAGACCACGACCGTGCGCGTCGAGGTCGCCCGCCACCGCCAGACCGACCCGGTGCCGCAGCAACTCGCTGACACACGGGTGGTAGTGGAGACGGGGGCGCCGCTCACCGAGCAGCGGCTGCACGTCCTGGTGGTCGCCCCGGAGGAGGCGGAGAACCGCGGCGGGGCGATGGCCCGCGAGGTGATCGCGACCCTCAACGGCGAGTTCATCGGCTCGCCCGTCGGGTTCACCGAGGGGCCGTTCCGTCACAAGGCGTTCGCCAGCGCCACGATGTACCGGCCGCTCGTCTACTCCGTCAGCCGGCCGGACCTGGTGGGGCAGCTGAACGCCGTCGAGTCGCGCGTCCGCGAGCTGGCGGCGGCGGGGCCGGCCGGGTACGTCAACGACGTGGTGCTCGTCTACTACCAGGGCCGCGACCTGATGGGCCGCGACGGGGTGCGCCGCGTCCACACCACCCGCAGCCTCGCCATCCCGAGCCCGGCCGCGGCCGAGCCGCACGCCGTCCGCCTCGACGCGCTCCCGCCCACGTCGGGGGTGCGGTTCACGGTGCTGAACGTCGTGACGCAGGACGGGGCGCCGCCGGCCCAGCGGGTGACGACCGGCCCGATGCTGCTGCGCTACGCCTGGCAGAACCGCGAGTCGTTCGCCGAGCTGCTCGGGTTCTACCGCGCCGCCATCGCCGCCAACCGGACGGTCGGTTCC
>DASPHQ010001191.1:0-8353 GCA_035629595.1 Urbifossiella sp.
GATCGAGTCCGTGCCCGGGGCCGGGACCACCGTCCGGGTGGACCTCCCCTGGTGGATCGGGCAGGCCTCGGGGCCGGACCCGACACCGGTGCCCCGGGCCGCCGCGCGACCGGCCCGGCCGGCAACCATCCTCCTGGTGGAAGACCAGGACGAGGTTCGGAGGTTCGCCCGACTGGCCCTCGTAGGGCGGGGACACACGGTCCACGACTGCGGGAGCGGGGAAGAGGCACTGGAGCTCGTCCGGGCGGGCTTAGCGTTCGACGTACTCGTCTCGGACGTGTTGATGCCCGGGATGGATGGTCGCGAGCTGGCGGCTCGCCTGAACGCCCTGCGACCGGACGTCGGGGTGGTGCTCATGTCGGGGTACATGCCGGAGGGCGAGCACGAGCGGCAGCTCGACCGCGCGGTCTTCCTCGCGAAGCCGTTCCCTCCCGCCGAGCTGTTCACGGCGGTCGACAAGGCACTTCGTCGAGCCGTTCGCGGTGCCGCCTGTCCGTCCAATTAGCTCGAGGCGCTCCGACGGGGCGGTTCGTGCCACCCCGCCGGAGCCGCCCTCGTCCTCAGCGGCTGAATGAGACGGTCACGGCGGGTTCTTAGATGAGCGGTCAATCCTGGTGTCGGCCGATGTTCCTGCCCGAGACGAATTCTCGTACCGAGGCGTAAAAGCTGAATTATCCAGGACTAACGGCCAGCCGCAGCGAATAGCAACCTATCCTCAATAAGGATTCAGCCCTGCCGATACGCGGCAACACTTCCACCGCGGTTCACGCAGAGAGAACGCCTGGGGCGACCGAAAACGACGTGTCGACCACCCTCCTGATCCCGCGCCCGCCGACGCCGTCGCCCGCCTCCCCTCTCGGATAGCCGACCGGATCGGCGACCCGCACGTCTCACTTGCCATCGCTCGAACCCCGCCTTCGCCGCCCGCCGTCGTCCGGCGACGGAACGGATTCCGTTCACGAGTCTCCACACAAGGTCTGTCATGACGATCCTCTCGCGTTGGTTCCGCCGCCGGGTGTCGCTTCCGAACTCCGCCCGGCTCGTCGGGCGGCGGAGTTCGCGGGTTAGGCTGTTCCTCGAGCCGTTTGAAGACAGGTGGGTGCCGGCGAGTCTCTACCTCGTCACCACCCTCGCCGACGGCCTCACGCAGGGTACGCTGCGCTTCGCCATCACCCAGCCGAACGCCAACAACACCGGGACGGCGGCCGACCCCGACCTGATTCAGTTCGCGACCGGCGGGACGATCAGCGTCATCGGCATGCCGCTGCCGGCGCTCACCGACGTTGCGGTCCTCGACGCCACCACCGCGCCCGGCTACGCCGGGACGCCGGTCGTCACCCTCGACGGCACGCTCGCGGGGCTGTTGTCCAGCGGGCTGACTATCAGCTCGGCGTCGAGCACGGTCAAGGGGTTCGAGATCATCAGCTTCTCGGGCCACGGCATCCGGCTGGACACCGGCGGGGGCGTCACGGTCGTCAACAACTCGATCGGCTTCACGTCGGCGGGGGTGGTCGCGGGGAACGGCGCGAACGGCATCCTCGTCAGCGACACGGCCGGCAACGTCGTCGGCGGGACCGGCCCGGGCGACGCCAACGTCGTCTCGGGGAACGGCGGCGACGGCATCCTGATCGTCGGCCCGAACGCCGCCGGCAACCGCGTCGTCGGCAACTTCCTCGGCACCGACACCACGGGCACGCTGGCCCGCGGCAACGCCGGCAACGGCGTCCGCGTCGCCACCTGCGCGCACCAGAACACGCTCGGCGGCAACGTCATCTCGGGGAACGGCGCGAACGGCGTCCTCCTCGGCGACGGGGCCGTCGGCAACACCCTGAGCGGCAACTTCATCGGCACGAACCTCGCCGGCACCGCCGCCCTCGGGAACGCCCTCGACGGCGTGGCCCTCCTGAGCGGGGCGGCCAACAACCTGATCGGCGACAGCGACTCGGTGACGGGGGTGACCTACTACGACGCGACCGCCGTCGGCATTCAGCCGGTGACGGCCTGGCAGGGCATCCGCAACTCCGACACGCCCGGCCAGTACCTCCTCGTCGGCTCGTCGGGCAGCACCGGCCTCCTGTTCGACGGGAGCATCGCCGGCGTGGGCGCGAGCCACGCCGTCAACTACCCGGGCGCCGCGACGACGAGCGTGTACGGCCCCGACAACCTGACCGGGACTGCCGTCCGGCTGGTAGGGACGTACAAGACCGCCGACGCCGCCACGGCCGCCGTCAGGGTGCACGGGTTCCTGTTCGAGGGGACGACCACCGACCTGACGAACAGCGCCAACTACCGGACGATCGACATCCTCGGGGCGGAATTCACCTACGTCCACAGCACGATGGGCGGCCTGGCCGTCGGCAACTCCGACAGCGCCGCCGCGCACGGGAGCTTCAGCCTGCCGCTCGGCCCGGGCCACGCCTTCCTCTACGACGTGGCGACGGCCGCCGTCCTCACCGACATCGTCTACCCCGGCTCGCTGAGCAACACGGCATACGGCATCTGGTCCAACGGCGGCACGAGCTACACGATCTGCGGCGGGTGGAGCCCCGACCCGGTCAACAACTTCGACGACCCGGGGCGGCCGTTCGGCCTGGGGTACATCGTCGATTACGACGCCGCGACCGGCGCGTTCACCAACTGGGCCTCGTTCGAGTACCCCGACGGGAAGAACTTCGTCACCCACTTCGAGGGGATCAGCAGCGTCGAGAAGGGCGTGTACACGCTCAACGCCGACTCGGTTCAGCGCGGCTCGGCGAACCCCGTACAGGGGTCGTGGGTCAGCGTGCGGCGCAACGCCGACGGCTCGTTCGGCCGCGGGACGTGGGTCGATCTCAACTTCCCCACCGCCGACCCGACCGTCGTCAGCAGCTCGAATTCCGTCTACGGGAACCAGGTGGTCGGCCTGGCGATCGGGGCCAAGTCCGCGTCCTTCCAGGCGACCGTCAACGTCGGCTTCCAGCTGTCGAATGTGATTGCCGCGAACGGCGGCAACGGCGTCGGGCTGTACGGCGCGACCGACAACCAGGTCGCCATGAACTTCATCGGCACCGACGTGACCGGCACGGCGGACCTGGGCAACGCGGGGAACGGCGTCCTGATCACGGCGGGCGCCGCGCGGAACCAAATCGGCGGGCAGGCGACCGGCGGCAACGACCCGACTGCGGGGACGTTCGTGCGGCCGCCGCTCGGCAACCTCATCTCGGCGAACGACGCCAACGGCGTACTCCTCACCGGCGCGGCCACGATGAACGTCCTGAGCGGCAACTTCATCGGCACCGCCGCCGCCGGCGTGTCCGCGCTGGGGAACGCGCTCGACGGCGTGGCGATCGAGGGGGCCGACGGCAACCAGCTCATCGGCTGCACCGTGCGGCAGGATCCGTTCGTCTTTTACAACGTGATCGGCGGCAACGGCGGGAACGGCCTGCGGATCACCGACTCGGACGAGACGACGGTTCAGGCCAACTTCTTCGGCATCGGCGCCGACAACGCCACCGCGGTCGGCAACGTGCTGAACGGCGTCCTTATCGAGGGGTCGTCCGCGAACACGCAGTTGGGCGGCGTCATCCCGCTCGGGAACGTCGTCGCCGGCAACCTCCGCAACGGCGTGGAGATTCGCGGGACGGCCAGCGGGACGGTCGCGTTCAACACCTTCAACGGGCTGCCGGCGTTCTCGGACTCGCCCGTCGGCAACGCGCTCGACGGGTTCCTCGTCACCTCGACCGGCGGGAACAACCTGCTGCGGACCAACGTCATCTCCGGGAACCGCGGCAACGGTATCCACCTCACCGGCGACGCCACCGGCGTGCAGATCGCCGAGGACATCATGGGCATGAACACCAACGGGCAGCTGCCCATGCCGAACGGGGCCAACGGCGTCCTCATCGACGGCAACGCCCACGACAACACGGTCGGCGGGTTCCAGGTGTCGGTGATCTTCCAGAACACGATTTCGGCCAACGGCGCCAACGGCATCGCGATCACGGGCAACGCCGCGAACAACACGGTGTTCCACAGTTACATCGGCATCGACATCTTCGGGCTCAACGCGTTCGGGAACGGCGCGGACGGCATCTTCATCGGCGGGAACGCCCGCGGCACCGTCATCGGCGGCGTGGGGCTGTTTGAAGGCGTCCTCGTCAGCGGCAACCTCGGCGACGGCATCCGCCTCACCGAGTCCTCCACGGGCACGGTGGTGATCGGCAGCCTGGTCGGCAGCGACCGTACCGGTCTGGTCGGGCTCCCCAACCAGAGGGCCGGAATCGCCATCACGGCATCTAACAACCGCGTCGGCGGTACGGCGGCGGGCGAGGGGAACGTCATCGCCTTCAACGCGCAGGCCGGCGTCGGGGTCGCGGGCGGCACCGGGAACGCCGTCCTCGGCAACTCGATCTTCGCCACCGGCGGGCCCGGCATCGACCTGACCGCGGGCGGGAACCAGAACCAACCGGCACCCGCGCTGGCCGCGGCGAACTACCCCACCGCCGACACGGTCCAGGTCGCCGGCGTGATCGCGGCGGCGGCGAACACGACCTACCGCGTCGAGTTCTTCGCCGGCGACACGCCGGGGCAGGGCCGGACCCTGCTCGGGTTCCTCGACGCGACCACCGACGCGACCGGCCGCGCCCGGTTCACCTTCCGCGCCGCCCACCCGGCGGGTGCCGGCACGTCGGTCACGGCGACTGCGACCGACCCGGCCGGCAACACGTCGGAGTTTTCTTCCGCGGTCCTGGGCGCCGCCCCGATCGTGGCGGTCGGCGCCGGCCCCGGGGGCGCGCCGGCGGTCGGCGTGTTCAACGCCGACGGCAGCGAGCGGTTCACGTTCCTCGCCTTCGACGCCGGCTTCACCGGCGGCGTGCGCGTGGCAGTCGGGCACATCGACGGACGGCAGGTGATCGTGGCCGCCGCCGGCCCGGGCGGCGGGCCGAACGTCCGCGTGTTCGACGCGACCGGGCACCAACTGCCCGGGGCGCTCGGCAGCTTCTTCGCCTACGACGCGGCGTTCACCGGCGGCGTGTTCGTCGCGGTCGGCGACGTGGACGGCGACGGCTCCGACGACATCGTCACCGGCGCCGGGGCGGGCGGCGGGCCGAACGTGAAGGTGTTTAGCGGCCGGGACGGGCGGGTGCTGCAGAGCTTCTTCGCGTACGCCCCGAGCTTCGCGGGCGGCGTGAGCGTCGCGGTCGGGTACGTGAACGGCGACGCCTTCGCGGACGTGGTGACCGGCGCGGGGGCCGGCGGCGGGCCGCGGGTGGTCGTCTTCGACGGCACCAACCCCGCCGTCGTGCTTCGCTCGTTCTTCGCGTTCGACGCCGCGTTCCTCGGCGGCGTCTACGTCGCGGCCGGGAACCTGCGCGGCGGCGCGACCGACCTTCTCGTCGTCGGGGCCGGCGCCGGCGGCGGGCCGCAGGTGAACATCTACGACGGTCTGTCGCCGAGCCCGCTCACGAGCTTCCTTGCCTACGACGCCGCGTTCACGGGTGGAGTGCGGGTGGCGGTGCTCGACGCCGACGGCGACGGCTCCGACGACATCGTCACGGGCGCCGGTCCGGGCGGCGGGCCGCAGGTGAACGTCGGCAGCAGCGCGACCCGACAATTGGTGGACAGCTTCTTCGCGTTCGACCCGGCCTTCCCCGGCGGCGTGTTCGTCGGGGGCGGGTAGAGCGGTCGTCAGGAAGGCGTAGCAACTGCAAAAGCCCACCCGTTGCAACGGGTGGGCTTCGCCCCGTCACCGCCCGGTCACTTCCAGGGCCACCACCAGGCCCGCTCCCGGGGCTGCCGGCCCCCGGAGGTGTTGTCGAACGCCCGCCGGTCGTCGTACCCGGCGGACACGACCGGCGGGTGGCACTCGAGTTCCGTCGCCCGGCCCCCGGCGTCCAGCGCCCGGCCGACCGCCCGGTACTCCTCGCTCCGTTCGGCCACCGCCAGGAACCCCGCGGTGCCGAGGGTGCTCACCTCGCAGGCGATCGCCAGTCCCTCCCGGAACACCGGCTCGTCGGCCAGCGCCCGCGTCCCGATCACCTGCCCCTGGGCAGTCCGCCGGACGTAGTGGTCGGCGAACCGGACCCCCATCCCGTCGAGCAGCGACCGGGCCAGGGCGAGCGGGAGGAAGTCCACGACCTCGGCGGACAGTGCCCGGGGGATTCCGGCCTCCTCCAGAGCGGTCCGCAGGTCGGCCAGCCCGTCTCGCTGATGCTCCTCGAACACGGGGACGGCCAGCAGGATCGCGTCTCGTGCGGTCATCGCAGCTTCCGCGGCGTGAGGTGGAACGTGGTCGGACTCGGGGCGCGCCCCGGCCTCCGGGTCACCACCGATCCGACGGCGGGGCCGGTCGGTCGCCACGAGCAACCCGGACCCGGTGTGTGGTGTCCGAGTCCAGGGGGACGAGATCGCCGCACCCGGGGCAAAAGGCATACCCGGCGTCGATCGTGGGGGTGACGGTCGTCTCCGCGTCGACCAGGTCGGTGGACCGGCCGCACGTCACACAGGTCACGGTCAAGTCGCTCACGGGTGTCCTTCACGCCGCACCTGCGGCCTCGATGACGGCGAGCGGTTTCGGGCGTCGCCCGGGGTCACGCGGCGAGGGTCGCGCGGAGGGCGGTCAGGGCCGACCGCTCGATCTGCCGGGCGCGCTCGCGGGTCAGGCCGAACCGCCGCCCGACGGCCTCCAGAGTCATCGGCTCGCCGCCGTCGAGCCCGAACCGGAGCCGCAGCACCGTCGCCTCCCGCTCCCCGAGTTGGTCCAGCGCCGCCAGCGCCGCCTGCACGTCGTCGGCGGTGTCCAGCCGGTCGGCCGGGGCCGCGGCGTGCACGTCGGCCAGCACGGCGTTCCCGTCCTCCTCGCCGCCGGTCGCGCGGGCCGACCCGACCGCCTTGAGTGCCTTCGCCACCGCCCGTACCTGGCCGCGCTTCAGCCCCAACTCGGAGGCCACCTCGGTCGGGAGCGGGTCGCGGCCGAGGGTGTCCCGCAGGGTTGCCTCCGCCCGCCGCCACTTCGGCAGCAGTACCCCCATGTACATCGGCAGGCGGACGGAATGTCCGTACCGGTTGAGGGCGACCCGGAGGGACTGCTTCACCCAGTACGCGGCGTAGGTGGAGAACCGCGTCCCGGCGGCCGCGTCGAACCCCTCGACCGCCCGGAGCAGGCCGACGTTCCCCTCGGCGATCAGGTCCTCGATCGACAGCCCGCGGCCGGTGTACCGGCGGGCGATGCTGACCACCAGCCGGAGGTTCGCCCGGGCGAGCTGGTCGCGGGCCTCGACGTTTCCGTCGGCGATCCGGTGGGCCAGGCCGTGCTCCTCATCCCGAGTCAAGAGCGGGGTCCGGTCGATCTCGGTCAGGTAGCTCTCGAACGGGCTACGGGTGGGTCGTGTCGAGACGGCGCACACGGGGGAATCCTTTCGCGCGACGGGGCACTACCAGCCGTATGGCTGGTCAGTTGCGAGGAGTGGTTGCGGGATCGTGTCCGACGAGACGGTCGGGGGATGTAAAGAATCTAGAACAGAAATACGTTCCTGTCAAAGTCGGAAGAAGCCGAACAACCGATCCAGCCTGACGGCTGGAACCGGCCCTCCAGGCCGAACCCCCGAACGAATCAACCGGGTTGGGTCTCACGCGGAGCGGTGACCGGCGCGTCGAGTATGTCACGAACCTTCGCCGCCAGCGCGGCCGGGGAGTACGGCTTGGGCAGGAAGAAAACGGCCTCCTCGAGGATGCCGTGCCGGAGGACCGCGTCGTCGGTGTAGCCCGAGACGTAGAGCACCCGCGTCGTGGGGTGTGACCCGGCGAGCCGGTCCGCGACCTGGCGGCCGCTCATCCCGGGCATGACGACGTCGGTGACGAGCAGGTGGATCGGCCCCGCGTTCGCAACCTGTTCCCCCAACCACCCCCCATCAACGCCAACGAACTCCCACCCTCTCGCCCCCGCTCAACCGACCGAGTATTCGCAACTCCTGCCGCCGCAACCACCCGCGACGAAATCTCGCGCCGATCTCGCGCGCGAACCCCCTCGGAATGGCGGTTGTAACCTGTTCGTCCAGGGGAGCTTGGAGTACGGTTGCGAACTCGCACCGACCCAGTAGTTAACACCGACACCCCGGGGAGAGACGCCCCGGGGTGTTCGCGTTCCCCGCCCTTGTTCCGCAAGGGTTTGGCGTTCGAGTGATGCGAGAGAAAGTCTCAGACTACGCGGTCGGTTGGTAGAACGAGGAGCCCCGATGTAGGCGTTTTGGGGGTGGGAGGGGCGGAAAGTCTCGCGCTCTCGGGAGAGTCGAGAGCGGTCAGTTAACAGCTTTAAGACTCCAGGTAACGCGACTCCGCGTCAGTACCGCAGTTCGACGCCGACGTTGATCCCCTG
>DASPHQ010001192.1:0-7137 GCA_035629595.1 Urbifossiella sp.
TCCACCTCGGCGGGCTCGACCTTCGGGCCGTTCGTGCGGAGGAACTGGCGGACGAGGAGGTCGTCCACGAGGTCTTGGGCGACCTCGGTGCGGAGGGCCTTCAGCTGCGACGCGGTGAGCGGCGCCCCGGGGAAGCGGGCGCGGATGAACGTGTCCACCTGTTCGAGGGTGACGCGCTCGCCGTTGACGGTGGCGGCGACGGCCGCGGGCGGCGGCTGGGCGACCGCGGCCCCCGCGACGAGGACGAGCCCGACGAGCGCGACGCGGACCATGACGGACCCTCCCGGCCGGTTGCGCCCGGGGGAATAGCGTGAACCGGCGGGCGGGGCAAGACGGAGCCGGCCGTGAGTCGGTGGTAGCCCCGCGGGGCGGAATCTGGATAATCGCCCCTGTCCCGTTCGACTCGCTCTCTCCCCGCCACCCCGGAGGTGGGCTCGTGTCCTCCCCCGAGCCGGTCCCGGACCGCGACCTCCTCGCCGCCGCCCGCGCCGGCGACCGCGCCGCCCTCGGCCGGCTCATGGACACGTTCCGCGGCTACCTCCTCGCCGTCGCCGACGGGGAGCTGGCGCCCGGGGTGCGGCCGAAGGCGCAGCCGTCGGACGTGGTGCAGGACGCCTTCCTGGAGGCGTACCGCGTGTTCGACAAGTTCGCCGGCGCCGAGCCCGAGCAGTTCCGCGCCTGGCTCCGCGGCATCCTGCTGTACAAGGTGTCGGACGCCCACAAGCGCTACCTCGACGCCGCCAAGCGCGACCGCGACCGCGAGGAACCGCTGGACGCGGCGCGCGACACCGTGGCCGGCGCTGGCCCCACTCCCAGCGGCGCCGCCAGCCGCGACGAGGAGGCCCGGCTGGTGTCCGCGGCGCTGGGGCGGATCGACCCGACCGACCGGCAGGTGATCGTGTGGCGGAACTGGGACGCCGTGCCGTTCGCGGAGATCGGCCGGCGGCTCGGCCGGAGTGAGGACGCCGCCCGGATGCTGTTCGCCCGAGCGCTGGAGCGGTTCCAGACCGCGCTGGAGCACGCCGATGCCCGACCCCCCGCCGGACCCCACTGACCGCGCCTTCGGCGACTACGTCGCCGCCTGCGCCGACGCCCTGGCCCGCGGCGACGCCACCCCGTCGCCGCCGCCGGCCGCGTCGCCGGGGCGGTGCGCCAAGGCCCGGTCGGCGCTGCGCCTGCTGGCCCGCGTCCGCCACTCCGACGCCGCACTTCCCGACACCCTTCCCGGCGACTGCCCCTCGGGCAACACCGAGTTCGCGTCCCCGGTCGGCCGGCGCATCGGCCGGTACGAGCTGGGGCGGGAGCTGGGCCGCGGCGGCATGGGCGTGGTCTACCTGGCGCGCGACACCGACCTCGACCGGGCCGTGGCGGTGAAGGTGATCAGCGGGGGCGGCCCGGACCGCGACAGCCGGCTGGCGCGGTTCCGCGTCGAGGGCCGGCTGCTGGCGCGGCTGGAGCACCCGAACGTGGTGCGCGTGTACGAGGCCGGCGACGACGGCGGGCAGCCGTACCTGGCGATGGAGTACGTGGGCGGGCCGTCGCTGCACCGCCACCTCGGCGGCCGGCCGCTGCCGCCGCGCGAGGCCGCGGCGCTGGTCGAGGCCGTGGCGCGGGCCGTGGAGTACGCCCACCGTCAGGGCGTCATCCACCGCGACTTGAAGCCGGCGAACATCCTGCTGGAGAAGGATGAAGGCGGGAGGATGAAGGATGAAGGGGAAACCAAGACCTGGACGCCGGGTCGGGATTCATCCTTCATCCTCCCGCCTTCAGCCTTGACACCCAAGGTGACCGACTTCGGCCTGGCGACCGCGGCCGGCGGCGAGTCGGACCTGACGCGCACCGGCGAACTCATCGGCACCCCCGGCTACCTCGCGCCGGAGGCGGTGAGCGGGGTCGCGGAGCCGGGGCCGGCGGTGGACGTGTACGGCCTCGGGGCGGTGCTGTACGAGTGCCTCACCGGCCGGCCGCCGTTCGTCGGGGCGAACCTCGCCGTCACCCTGATGCTGGTCCAACACGCCGACCCGCCGCCGCCGCGGCAGCTCAACCCGGACGTGCCGCGCGACCTCGAAACCGTGTGCCTGGCGTGCCTGCGGAAGGAGCCCGGCCGCCGCTACAAGACCGCCGCGGCCGCGGCCGACGACCTCGCCGCCGTCCTCGCCGGCCGGCCGATCCAGGCCCGGCCCGTCGGCCGCGTCGAGGCGGCGCTGAAGTGGGCGCGCCGCAACCGTGCCGTGGCAGCACTGTCGGCCGCGATCGTGGTCGCGCTGCTGGCCGGCTCCATCGGCTCCGGGTACTTCGCCGTCGAAGCCGGCGCCCGGGCTCAGCGCGAGACGAGTGCGGCGAGTGCGGCGAAGATCGCGCAGGCGGACGCGGTGGCGGCGAAGGCAGCGTCGGACCTGCTCGCGGCCCGGCTCCGCTTCCGCGACGCCATCCACCGGGCCGAGGACGGCGACGTGGAGGCCGGGCTCCTCGGCATGGCCGACGCGCTGCGGCTGGCCCCGGCCGACGCCGCCGACTTCCGCCGGGCGGTGCGGCTGAGCTTTGCTGCGTGGGGCCGGCAACTGCCGGTGCTGCGGTTCGCGGTCCGCCCGTGGGACGCGCCGCCGCGGTTCCCGTGGGTCCACCCGATTGGTCCATCCGGGCTCCTGTTCGCCGCGTGGGCCGACGGCCGGCCGCTCACCCTCCTCGACGCCGCCACCGGCCGGCCGGCCCGGGAGACCGTCGCGCTCGCGGAAAGGGAAGCGCCGATCGCCCTGTCCGCCGACGGCTTCCTGCTCCTGACGCGGACCGACGGCGAGCCGAACGAGCCGACGATGCGCCTGCGCCGGCTGCCGGGCGGGGAGCCGGTCGGCCCCGCGGTGCGGGTGCCGTACCTGCCGGGAAAGCAGGGCGGGCCGAACGTCGGGTCGGTGGTGCTGTCGGAGTTCGCGGTGATGACGAGCGGGATGAATACCGCCCCGTGGTGGGGGCCGCGCCGGTTCTGGGACGCGACCGCCGGAACGCAGCACCCGCTGGTGGTGTCCGAGCGCGACCTGATCGCGGTGCGGCCGGTCCGCACGGCCGACGGGCGGGAGGCGGCGGTGGTCGTGCGCGGGAGCGAGCCGCGCGAGGGGGCCGACTGGCGGGCCGAGTTTTACGACGTGACCACCGGCGCGCGGCTCGACGTGGCCGCGCGGCTGCACGACCGGTCGGACCCGCGCGTGCACGCCGGCGGCCGGGTGGTGCTGACCGTGTTCGGCGACGAGGTGCAGTGCCCGGACGGGGCCGACGGGTCGGTGGCGTGGTGGGAGGTCGGCACCGGCCGGCTGCTGGAGCGGTGGCGGCCCGGCCGCGAGGCCCGGGTGTCGTGCCTCACCTCCGACGGGCAGACGCTCGTGGCCTACGGCACCGACGCCCGCGCCCGCCTGTTCGACCTGGACACCGGCCTGCAGCGCGGCGGCGACGTGCCGCTCCACGACGGGGCGGCGTCCGAGGCCGCCGGCGGGGCGTTCCCGGGGAACCCGGCGCTGTTGACGCTCGACCCCGGCGGCGTGCTGCGCGGGTGGGAGACGCGGCACCTGGAGCGGCAGGTCACCGCCGCGGCCCGGCCGCGCACCCGCCCGCCGGCCCCGGGCCGAACCGCCGCGCCGTTCACGGACGCGGCATTCTCCCCGTCCGGCCGGGTGGTGCTCCTCAGCGCCGGGCACCGCGGCGAGTACGGCCGGCTGGTCGAAACCGCGACCGGCCGCCCGATCGGCCCGCCGTTGCGCCAGCCGCACCGCCGGCTGATCGCGTTCACGCCGGACGAGCGGGTGCTGGTCACGGCCCCGTACAACTACGCGTTCGGCGGCACCACCGAGGTTCATTTCACCGACCCGGCCACCGGCGCCGCGCGGGCCGCGCCGGTGCCGCTGCCGACGTACCCGCACGGGCTCGCCGTCAGCCCCGACGGGCGGACGCTGGCGGTGGCCCGGCTCAACGCCACCACGCTGATCGACCTGCCGGCCGGGACCGTGACGCACCAGCTGGCGGAAAAGACGTGCATCGGGGCGGTGGCGTTCCACCCCAACGGATCGCGGCTGGTCGCCGCCGGCCGCCACGGCTGGGCGGGGACGCTCGGCCCCGGGCTGCGACTGTGGAACCCGACGACGGGGGCTGCGGCCGGCGACTTCCACCCGCTCGGCGACAACTTCGGCATCCCGCGTGTCTGCTTCCTCGACGGCGGACGGACGGTGCTAGCGTTCGCCCGCGGCTCGCGCACCACCGCGCTGCTGGACGCAAGAACCGGCGCGGCGCGGCCCGGCCCGTCGCTGCCGGCGCGGGCGGAAGCGCTGGCCGTACGCGGCGACGGCGCCGTGGTGGCGGTCGGGGCGGCGGACGGCACGGTGACGCAGTGGGACGCGGTGGCGGGAACGCCGGTCGGCCTGTCGATGGCGCAGCCGGCGCCGGTGACGGCGCTGGAGTACGCGCCCGGCGGCAAGCTGCTGGCGGGGGTCGGCGCCGACCGGGCGGTGCGGCTGTGGGACACGGCGACGGGGCTGCCGGTGGGTCCGCCGCTGCTCCACGTCGGCGACGTGCTCGCGGTGCGGTTCACCCCGGACGGGCGCGAACTGCGGACGGCCACGGCCGCGGGCGAGGTGCGAAGGTGGCCGCTGGCGGAGCTGCCGCCGGACGACCCGGCCGCGCTGGAGGTGTGGGTGGAAGCCGCCGGCGGCCGCGGCGCCGACGGTCCCCGGCTGCTCGACCCCGCGGCGTGGGACGAACGCCGGGCGGAATTGCGGCGGCGCTGGCCGGCCGGCGCGGCGGCGCTGGACGCGCGGCGGTCGGGCCCGGTCGGCGGCGACGCGGCGTGGCACGACGCTCGCGCGGCCGAGGCGGAGGCGACGGGGAACGCGGTGGCCGCGGTGTGGCACCTGGACCAGCTGGCGGCGTGGCGGCCCGACGACTGGTACGCCCACGCCCGCCGCGCCGACGCCCGGCTGCGGGCCGGCTCCGTTGACACCGACGCGGAGGCGCGCCGCCGGGCGGACCCGGCGGCGTGGGCCGACTGGCTGGCGCACCGCGCCGCGGGGCGGTGACGCCGGCGTCACTTCTTGGGGTGGGTCGCTCGCCGCGCGCCGAAACGACGCTAGTTCGGAAGGTTCGGCGGGAGCGCCACCGGCACGTCGTGCTCGCGGAACCGCACCGCGATCTCCGGCAGAGCCTCGCGCATCACGTCGCCCAGCGGCACCCGCTCCTGCTTACAGGACTTGAACGTGCAGTCGAAGAAGTAGCTGTAGTTCTTGCCGCGCCGGCCGCTCCGCTCCTCCTCCACGAGCCGGACGTTCGCCAGGTCGTCGTACCGCACCTCGTGGACGGACGGGCTCCACCAGAACCCGTGGCGCGAGGTGAACCCGTCGTCGGTCACCATGACGCGGTCGAGGAACATGGTCGGGCCGACGACGCCGGCCGCGACCGGCCCGGCGACGGCCAGGACGACGCCCCACATGCGGCTCTTGCGGCGGAACACCCAGACGCCCAGCGGCACGGCCGCGACCCCCGCGACGACCAGGAGCACCGGCAGCCACGGCTGGCACGAGTACACCAGGGTGGTGCCCTCGGCCACCTTCTGGTAGCACCCCGCGACGGCGGCACAGCCGAGCGCCGCGAGGACCGAAATCCGAGGCCGGATCATAGGTTCCCCGTTTCCGGGTCGGGCGACTCCGCCGGCCGTTCCGCTCGCGTCCTCAGGAAGAACACCCACCCACCCCACCACAGCCCCACGTTGACGCCGAAGAAGCCGAGCATCTCGAAGGCGTCCGATCCGCGCATGATCTCCATGACCAGGATGCCCGGGAGAACGAGCAGGAGCGCCGGCTCGAAGCCGACGGCGTAGCCCATCAGAGCGGTCACGACGGTGGCGAGCGCCAGCGCGAGGGCGCGGCCGGCGACCGCCCGCGACACGCCGCCCCGGACCCGTTGCCAGCCGGCGACCACCACGACCGCGGCGCCGACGCCCCAGCACCCGTGCATCCACACCGCGAGTGACGAGGTCAGGCCGGGCGCCACGACGCCGGCGTCGCGGTGGGTCCAGAGCCAGTTGCCGGAGTACGCCACTGCCAGGCTCCCGGCCGCGAGCCAGAGCAGCGCCCGCCGCGGGGCCGGCCGGAGCGCCCGCCGCCGCACAACCCACAGCCCGGCGGCCGCGACCGCCACCGCGACGAACACCCACGCGGCGCGCTCGTAGACCCACTCCCGGCCCGGCGGCAGGGTCACGACGTATGACGGCGGCCCCATGTTCCCGAACAGCGCCGCCGACAACCCGGACTGCGTCACGGCCGTCCCCCGTAATTCGACCGGTGAGCCTACCCGCGGCGCGCGGCGGTGTCAAACGGCCGGCCCTGGGCGAGCGCCTCGAAAGTGGGTGGCCTTTCCGGCGGGAACGGCACTATGAATGGGAGCCAGACCGACCGGAGGTTCTCGTGCCCGACCCGATGCGGCTCGGGTTCGCCGTCAAGGTGCTCGGCGAACCCGGCCTCAAGAGCAACGACGCCCGCCGCTGGCAGAACGGACCGCACCTCCGCACCTCCGTCGAGTACCTGCACGCCATCTTCACCTACCTCGGCCGGCACGGCGTCCGCATGTACCGCATGTCGTCCGACGTGGCCCCCTACGTCACGCACCCGAAGCTGCCGCAGTTCCACAACCAGGTCCGCGAGTGCCGGGCCGAGCTGGAGGCACTCGGCCGCGAGGCGCGGGCGCTCGACCTGCGACTGAGCTTCCACCCGTCGCAGTACGTGTTGCTGAACGCCCCCGACCCCGCCGTCCGCGACCAGTCGGTGAAGGACCTGATCGCCCAGGCCGACATCCTCGACGCGATGGGCCTCGGCCCCGAAGCCGTGCTGGTGACGCACGTCGGCGGCCACTACGGCGACCGCGCCGCCGGCCGCACCCGCTGGGCCGACACGTACAAGACGTTGCCCGAAGCGGTGCGCCGCCGGCTGGTGCTGGAGAACGACGACATGCGCTTCTCCAGCGCCGACGTGATCGCGGTTCACGAACGGAGCGGCGTACCGCTGGTGTTCGACCACCAGCACCACTGGTGCTTCAATCCCGAGCGGCTGACCGTGCGCGAGGCGCTGAGTCGCTTCCTGACGACGTGGCCGAGCGGGGTGCGGC
>DASPHQ010001193.1:0-7210 GCA_035629595.1 Urbifossiella sp.
GAACTGATCGGGGTGGTGCGCGACCTGCCCGGCACGAAGCTGATCGCCACGCACGACCTGGAACTGGTGCTCGACACCTGCTCGCGCGTGCTGGTGCTCGACGGCGGTTCGCTCCTCGCCGACGGCCCCGCGGCCGCGCTGCTCGCCGACCCCGACCTGATGGACCGCCACGGTCTCGAAGTCCCCTACCGCCTCCGCTGAGCCATGTCGTCAACCCTGCTGACCGAGCCGCCGCTCAACCCGGTCCACGCGCCGTTCCACGTGGACCGGATCACCCGCCCGGCCGGCCCCGAGCCGCGGCGCAAGCACAAGATCATCGCCGTACTGCCGGCGTACAACGCCGCGTCCACCCTCGCCGCCACCATCGCCGACTTCCCGCCGGACAGCGTCGACGAAATCCTTCTGGTCGATGATTGCAGCAAGGACGACACCGCCCGCATCGCCCGCGACATGGGGCTGACGGTCATCCAGCACGCGAAGAACACCGGCTACGGCGGCAACCAGAAGACGTGCTACCGCTACTGCCTGGAGCGCGGCGCCGACATCGTGGTGATGATCCACCCCGACTACCAGTACGACGCCCGGGTGATCCCGCACGCTGTAGGCGTGATCGAGCTGGGCATCTGCGACGTGGTGCTCGGGAACCGCGTGCGGAGCCGGGCCGAGACGCTGAAGTGCGGCATGCCGTGGTGGAAGTACCTGAGCAACCGCGGGCTGACGGCGTTCGAGAACCTGGCGCTCGGCCAGAACCTCGGCGAGTTCCACAGCGGCTTCCGCGTCTACCGCCGCAAGGTGCTGGAGACGATCCCGTTCGAGGGGAACTCGGACGACTTCGTGTTCGACACGCAGTTCTTGGTGCAGGCGGTGCACTTCGGGTTCCGCCTCGGCGACGTGCCGGTGCCGGTGCGGTACTTCGACGAGGCGAGCCAGATCAACTTCCGCCGCAGCACCAAGTACGGGGTGCAGACGCTCACCACCGTGGGGGCGTACTGGTTGAACCGGCTGGGGCTCAAGAAGAATCGGATGTTTCAGGGCAAGACGTGACACCGCTTGCGGCGATGCACGCGCGTGCATCGCCGCAAGCGGCGTCACTTCGCCGGCGCCTCGATCACCAGCCGGACGGCGCCGCCCTCCTTCGGCAGCGCCTCGGGGTTCACGTCCAGCTTCAGGTAGCGCTCCTCCTTCATCGTCCAGTCGGTCTGCAGCACCACCTCGTCGGTCACCGGGAACAGGCACACTAGCGAGCCGGTCAGGTCGGCGCCGTACTTCTTGTCGTCCGGCTTCGTCGGGTCAGGGGCCACCAGCGACGAGCCGGTGAACCGGAACGTCATCTTCGGTGCCTGCTTCTTCGACTTCGGGTCGATCAGCACCTTCTCGATCGCCACCTTCTTCGACGTGCCCCCCTCCGGCACCTCGAAGTAGACCAGCACCGCCGGCCCCTCGGCCTTCGCGTCCGGCCCCTTCGCCGGCCGCCCGGCCTTCAGCCCCAGCGCCTCCAGCCCTTTGTGAACCTCCGACGGCATCACGTCGATCGCCACCACGATCTCGTGGGCCTTCTTGCCGCGCGGATGGCCCCAGCCGGCGATCAGCTCGATCGGATACACCTCGCCCTTGAGGTGCTCTAGCTTCCGCGGGGCGACCTTCGCCGGCACGCTGACCGTGCGCTTGTCCTTGTCCACGACAACGCCCGCCGGCTTGTCCTGCCCGGCCGCGGGGTCGTCGCCGGCCGACAGGATGACCGCGAACACGACCGCCAGCGCGGGGATGAGGAGGCGCGTCATGAGGGAAACTCCGTGCGTTAGCGGGTGCCGAGGCAGACGACGACGGTGTCGCGGCGGGCGAACGGGCCTTCCAGGTTGCACGTCGCCACCACCAGCCGACCGCCGTGGACGGTGACTCCGCCGTACACCATCCCCGGCGTGTCCTTGCCGAGCGGGAACGTCCACTTCGGGGCGCCCGTCTTGGCGTCGATGGCGTGGACCGTGCCGAGCAGGTCGGCGACGTACACCACGCCCCCGGCGACGGCCGGCGGCGCGAAGATCGGCGCCTTGGCGTCGTACAGCCAGGCGCGGTCGCCGTCGGTGAGGCGGAACGAGCGCACCTTGCCGTCGGTGGCGGTACACACGGCCTGCCCGTCGGCGACGGCCGCGGCGCCGAGCACGCCGCCGGGGAGATCCTTCTTCCAGCGCTCCTTGCCGGTGGCGAGGTCGAGCGCCGTCAGGCTCCCCTTCGCCCCCTTGATGTCGTTGAAGTAGTAGCCGACGGAACTGCCCGGGACCACCACCGTGTCGCCGCCCACGCTCGCGCCGCCCCAGGGGTTCAGCGCCAGCGGCGCCTTCCACAGCTCGGCCCCGCTCACGGCGTCCAGGCAGTAGAGGGCGCGCTCGCCGACCTTCTCCTTGTCGAGGTACGAGGTCGGCACCAGCACCTTGCCGGCGGACACGTTGACCGCGGCGTCCACGTGCCAGCGCTTCTCGCCGGCCTGCCACACCTTCTTGGGGGCGGGCTTGAGCAACTGGTCCTCCGACGGCGGCACCGCGAAGTCGGGGTCCTTCTTCTTCTGCTCCTCGAACTTGGCCTGCAAGTCCTTCCACTTCGCGTCCTGGAGTTTGGCAATGGTCGGCGGGTCCACGTCCTTGCCGTCGAGTGTGGCCTTTTCCAGTTCGACGCAGATCACGCCCGCGGCGCCGCCGCCGATGTACACCTTGCCGTCGGCGATGCTGGGGCCGCCTTCGAGGTGAACGAGGTCGCCGGGGACGGGGAGTTGCCACACGGGCCGTCCGCCGTCGTCGGTGATGCCGTGGAGCATCCCGCCGGAGTCCTGGTGCATCCCGTCACCGAACACGATCAGCCCCTTGTCGGTGGCCGCCGAGCTGACGGACGCGAGCTTCAGGAACGGGGCCGACTTCGACCACGCGGGTTCGACCTTGGCCCCGGCAGCGGCGAGCGGAAAGAGGCTGATGGTCGGCCGGTTGAAGCCGCCGAGGCCGCTGAGCATGACGCGGTCGCCGACGACGACGGGCGAGGCGACGTAGTGGTCTTGCGAGCGGACCGACCACAGCACGGCGGGCGCGGCGGGGCCGGGCTTGCCGTCGGTATTGCCGGTGCGCTGGGGGTTGCCGCGGTACGTCGCCCACGGGCCGGGGTCGGCCGCGGCCGCGGGGGTGGCGAGGAGGACGAGCGCGAGAACGGGAGCACATTTCATAGCGAGCGGCCCGCGTCAGCGGGCTGTTCCGGGGTGAGCGAGGGTTCAGGGGAAGAACAGCCCGCTAACGCGGGCCGCTCGCCGGGGCGCTCGTCGGGCGACCACGTGACCAGGGCATGGGGTTGGTGGAGTACGTACCGGATCGCGGTAGCGACAGCCCTTTCGTCCGCCTTCTTCCGCTTCGACCCGCCTTCCGTCCACCACCGCGGTCGCCGGCCGAACGCCTGGTTCAGTCGGCGGCTGCCATAGCTCTTGAAGTCGCGGAGGAGGTCGTCCGGGTCCGGGTCGCCGGGCACGCCAACGACGAGGTGAGCGTGGTTCCTCATCACCGAAACGGCAAGGAGGAACCAGCGGCGGTACTCGGCCGTCTCGCGGAACTGATCGAGGACCGCCTCGGCCTGCGAGAGCGTGAGCCACACCGGTTCACTGACCAGCTTAGAGCGGGCGAACTCGCGCAGGTGAGGAACGGACCGGTCGCAGGCCGTGTGGGGTGCGTTGTGACGAACGCCGCGGCCATCGGAGTCGGCGACGTTCGACACGAACCCGCGGTCGTCGCCGGGCAGCCAGGTGCCGTAGGTCGTCCAGGTGAGGAGCCAGTGGCGGTCGGCGACGACGCGCGGCGAGCGAACCTGATCCGGCGAGCGGCCCGCGTCAGCGGGCTGTTGGGCAGGCATGTCAAACACCTCCCGAAGTGACTGGTAGAGTGGATGCAACAGCCCGCTGACGCGGGCCGCTCGCCAACAGTTCTCGTTCGCCTCGCTTATTGCACCCGCACCGTCATCGGGCTGGTCTGCACGTCGAGCGCCGTGGACGCGGTGCGGCCGCCGGGCGCCGTCACCTCGACGCGGTACGACCCCGGCGCCAGCGCAAACCGCGGCGCCAGCGCGTTGCCGCCGCGTCCGTCGCCGCCGGTCACCGCCGTGTTGGCGATCACCCGGCCCGTCATGTCCTTCACCACGACACGGCCGCCGCTCAGGCCCGGCGTGCCGTTCAGCGTCACCATAACCGGCGTCCGCGCGGTCTGGTCCGGCCGCACGCCGAACAGGATCGCCGACTCCAGCCCCTCGTTCGCCAGGATCAGGTCGAGCTGGCCGTCGCCGTTCAGGTCGGCGAACGCCGCCGCCTGCGTGTTGAACACCCGCGCGGTAAAGCCGACCTCCGCCGTGCGGTCCGTGAACGTACCGTTGCCGTTGTTCTTGAAGTAGCGGTTCACGCCGCGCAGGCAGCCGACCAGCAGGTCCGGGTGGCCGTCGGTGTCGAAGTCGCCCCACGCCGCGGTCACGGCCCCGGGCACGCCCTTCGCCAGGTCGCCGGCCTGCGCCGTGGCGTCGGTGAAGGTGCCATTGCCGGCGTTGCGGAACAGCTTGCACTTGCCGTCGGGCTGCGGCACGAACAGGTCCGGGTGGCCGTCGCCGTCGTAGTCCGCGAGTGCCGGGCCGACGCGCCCCGCTTTGTAACTGATGCCGCTGTCGGCCTTCCGTTCGAGCTTACTGCCGGTGTTCCGCAGAAGCAGGCCAGTGCCGGCGCCGTAGAGCACGTCCGGCCGGCCGTCGCCGTCGAAGTCCGCGACCGCCAGCGTGTCGCCGCGGTGCTCCGTCTCGCCGAGCCCCCACGCGGTGGAGGCGTCGGCGAACCACGGCCCCGGCGGGCCGCTCGCGCCGCTGCCGAGGGCGAACGTGATGCCCGCCACCTGCTCGGCGACGCACACCTTCACCAGTAGCGCGTTCTTCCCCGGCCGTAGTTTCAGACTCACCGCGTGCGGGTCGGCCTTCCGCTCCTCACTATGGTACGCCTTCTCGCCGTTCACCCACACCGTCAGCGTGCCGGGGCTGACGAAGCTCACCGCCACGTCCGCGGCGGCGGGCGCCTCGACCTCGCGGAATAGGTACGTCGCCTGGTTCGCCCCCAGGTCGGCGAACTGGTGCGCCTCGCCGTCCTTCAGGTCCTTCTTGGCCCACGTCACCGGCAGGTCGCGCTTCCCCTTGTACGTCTTGCCGGGGGCGAACGCCTCGGTCTCGACGGGGAACGCGGTTTTCACGTTGTCCGCCGGGTTCGCCGCGCGGAACATGCCGATGACGTGCCAGTCGCCGAGCTTCGGCGGCGGCGGCGCCTTCGCCACCTCCGGCCGCGTGTTGCGGTACAGCCGCAGACCGTGGTACCCGTTCGCCAGCAGAATGTCGGCCTTGCCGTCCCCGTCGAAGTCGCCCCACGCGGCCGCGGTCAGGTCGTAGCCGGGCTCCTTCGGCAGGCGCGACGAGTCGTCGCGGAACTGACCCTTGCCGACGTTCGTGAACAGCCGCGGGCCGTCGGCCGTCGCCAGCAACACGTCGGGGAGGCCGTCGCCGTTGTGGTCGGCCCACACGGCGGCGCGGGCGCCGCCGGTCAGGCCGGGCAACTGCGTCTCGGCATAACTATCGCCGCCGTTCTGGAACAGGCTCACCCGCCCGGCCGCGAGGAGCAGCACGTCCTGCTTGCCGTCGTTGTCGAAGTCCACGACCGACACCGCCTGCGCCTCGGCGTCGAGCTTGGTGAGGCCGGCGTACTTGTTAAACCCCGGCATCCCGTTCAGCGCCCGTATGTCCTCGCCGCCCCAGCCGACGAAGTCGCGCTTCGGGTTGTAGTCGTTCAGCTTGATGCTCGCCTTGAGCCGCTGGATGCGGGCGGTCTTCTTGTGAATCGCCTCCTTGTCGCCGTCCACCATGCACGGCACCACGACCTCCTTCCCGGACATCATGTCGGACATGATCGACGGCAGGCGGTCGATGCGGCCGGCGTAAGAGCGGAGGAGGTAGGGTTCGCCGTGGGACATGCCCCACCACTCGCCCTGCGGGTACGCCTGGTACCATGTCACGCCGATGTACGTCTCGCTGGCGCCGCCGTTGTGGAAGAACACCGCCTGCTTGCCGACCTCGGCCCAGTTCATGATCTCCTGCCACTCGCCCGGCCGCAGCCCGCCGCGGCCGATGTTGTGCTTGATCGTCTGCTGCGGGTGTTTGCCCTTCAGGTCCGCCACCTTCTCGTAGATGACGAGGTTCTGCGCCTTGTCCACCCGCGTGACAGTCATCAGCACCACGTTCGTGGACTGATTCACGACCGACCCGAATGACATCACCGCCTCGGCGTAGGCCGGCGCGGGGCGGGGCGTGAGGGCGACCGCGACGAGGGCCGCGGCGGGGACCAGGAGGCGGCGGAGGGGCATCAGCGGTGCCTCGGAAGGGCCGGGAGGCGGGCGAGGTTACACCCCACAGGGTAAACGCCCCGGGAGGGAATGCAAGCGCGGCGGCGTTACTGGTCGTCGTCCCCGGGGGCGGGTGGCGGCTTCGGCTCGTTCAGCTTGAACGACTCCACGAACCGCCGGATGCGCGGCTCGGTGACGGGCGTGAACGGACCGCCGGCGATGACCGTGTACACCCTCGTCCGCGTCACCACGACCCGCGCCAGCGCCGACTGCCCGTCCATCCGCAGGTGGAGCTCGCGGGCCTTGTAGCCGGACACGGTGATGTCCTTCCACGACAGCACCTCTGCCGGCGGCGGATCCTCGCGCATGTGCTTCACCACCTCATCGAGGAGTTGGGCGTCGGTCTGCGTGTTCCGCAGGTCGGCGTCGATCTCGACGTGGGTGACGATGTACTGTTCGAGCCGGCCGAGGAGGAGCGTCCCCTCGTAGGTCACGCCCGGTTCGACCGGCCCGTGCTTGGCGGCGAGTTCCGCCATGTCGGTGCGGGCCTTCGCCGGAAGGTCCACGGTGTATTTCCCGTTCGGCGAGCGGTACTCCTCCCACTTCGGCTTCCCCGCCCACACCACCGCCCCGATGACGCCGCCGCACGCCAGCAGCATCAGCAGGCCGATGCAACCGCACGCCATCAGCACCCCGCGGCCGCCGCGCTTCGGCGGCCGCTGGCGTCGCCGCGGGCGGTCGTCGTAGTCGTCGCCGCCCGGGGTGCGGCGCGGCTCGCGCACGAGCACGCCGCAGCGGCCGCAGCGGTAGTCGTTGCCTTCGCGGTC
>DASPHQ010001194.1:0-11052 GCA_035629595.1 Urbifossiella sp.
CCCGGGGTGTCCACCACCCACCCGCCGCCGTCGAGGCGGATCAGCTGCGAGTACGTCGTGGTGTGGCGGCCCTTGTCCGTCGACTCGCTCACCGACTTCACCTTCAGCGCCAGCTCCGGCTGGATCGAATTGAGGAGCGACGACTTGCCGACGCCGCTCTGGCCGGAGAACACGGTGGCTCGGCCGCGGAGGAGCTGCCGCAGCCGGCCGACGCCGAGGCCGGTGGCGGCGCTGGTGAGGATGGTGGGGACGCCGAGCTGGGCGTAGAAGCCGACGAGCGGCTGGAGGGCGACGGGGTCGGCGAGGTCGGCCTTGTTGAGCAGCAGCACGGGGGCGAGCCCGCCCTTCTGCGCCGCCGCGAGGTAGCGGTCGAGGAGGTGCGGCTTCAGGTCCGGCTGCACCAGCGAGATGACGATGGCGAGCTGGTCGACGTTGGCGACGAGGACGTGCTCGCGCCGCCGGCTGGCCCGCGTGAGGACGCCGCGGCGCGGCTCGACGCGCTCGATCATGCCTTCGGGGGGCGCATGACCGGGGACGGCCGTCCCCGGGCTTTCCGCGTCACCCCCCACCAGCCGGAACCACACCACGTCGCCGGTGGTCACCACGCTCCGCTCGTCCACGCTGAGCGACTTCAGCAGGCGGCGGACGGCGCAGCGGAAGACGCGGCCGTCGTCGGCCTCGACCACCGACGCCAGCCCGTGCACGCGCAGCACCCGGCCGCGGAGGCTCGCCGCCGCGGCCGACGGCATGGCGTCGGCGGCGTCGTCCACGGTCAGGGTGCGCTTGCGCGACAGGTCGCCCTTGGCGCGGACGCGTTCGCCGCCGGCCGCGTCGCCGGTGGCGGTGGCGTCCTCGTGGAAGGCGCGGGTGATGTCGTTCTCGCGCGGCGGCTTCGCCCGGTTCTTCCGCAGGTCGACGCGCACCTTCTTCTTGCCGCTTCCCATACGGTCAGTCTATTCCGCCGTTCGCGGCTTCGCGTCGCCCAGCGCGAAGCCGCAAGCGGCTACACTAATCCCGTCCCCCCTCCCCCCCAGGACCGCCGCCATGTCCCGCCGCTGGCTCGCCGCCGTCGCGCTCGTCGCCGCCCCGTCCGCCGCGTCCGCCCAGGCCACCGCCGTCCAGGTCGCCGACGGCGTCGAGTTCCGCGTCGGCGCCGAGGTGGTGGCGAAGTACCACACCGCCCCGACCGTGGCGAAGCCGTTCCTGTGGCCCGTGATGGCCCCCGGCGGCACGCCCGTCACCCGCGCCTGGCCGGTGCGGACCAGCTCCGCCGACGCCACCACCGACCACGTCCACCAGAAGTCGGTATGGTTCTGCCACGGCGACGTGATCCCCGAGGGGCTGCCGATCAAGACGCCGAGCGCGAACAAGAGCGACAAGGGCGTGGACTTCTGGAGCGAGGCCGCCCCGAACGGCAAGAAGCGCCACGGCACCATCCGCTGCACGAAGGTCGTCATCCCCGACGTGAAGCCCGGCGCCCCCGTCGTCGTGGTGACGTGGAACGAGTGGCTGACGGCCGACGGCGAGAAGATCCTCGACGAGAAGCGGACGATCACGTTCCGCGACACGCCCGAGGGCCGGCTGTTCGCGTTCACCTGCGAGCTGGCCGCGAACGATTATCCCATCGTGTTCGGCGACACGAAGGAGGGCTCGTTCGGCGTCCGCGTCCACGACGAGCTGCGGACGTTCGACAAGGACGGGCGCCCGGCCACCGGGACGGTCACGCCGTCGGAAGGCAAGGGGGCGGCGACGGGGTCGAAGGACAACCTCGCGCTGTGGGGCCAGGTCGCCGACTGGAACGACTACAGCGGCACCGTGAACGGCAAGGCGGTGGGGCTGGCGGTGTTCGCGCACCCGGACAACCCGACGAAGTCGGCGTGGCACACCCGCGCCTACGGGCTGATGGCGGCGAACCCGTTCGGCCGCGACCACAGCGGCTTTCCGTCGCAGAAGGGGAAGTCCGACCTGGTGCGGATCGAGAAGGGGAAGGCGCTGACGTACCGGTTCGCCGCGTACGCCCACACGGGGGACGTGACGAGCGGCAAGGTGGCGGAGGCTTACGACTTGTTCCGGCGCTGACAGGAGCGCCGAAAGCCCGGGGACGGCCGTCCCCGGGCTTTGCCCGCCCTGTCACATCGTCCGCCCGCCGTCCACCACGAGTACCTGCCCGGTGGTGAGCGTCGTGCCCGTCGCCAGGTACACGACCGCGTCGGCGATGTCGTCGGGGTCGGCGGCGCGGCCGAGCGGCGCCTGCTCCAGGTACTTCGCCACGTGCGCCTCGCGGCCGGCCAGCCACCGCGTCAGGATCGGGCCGGGCGCGACCGCGTTCACCCGCACCGCCGGCCCGAACGCCCGCGCCAGCGACAGCGTCACGCAGTTCAGCGCCGCCTTGCTCGCGCAGTACGGGATCGAACTCCCCTGGCCGCTCAGCCCCGCCACGCTCGTCACGTTCACGACGTTCCCGCGCCGCGCCGTCAGGTGCGGCAGCGCCGCCCGGCAGGCGTAGAACGCCCCCTTCACGTTCACCTGAAAGATGTCATCCCACACGGCGTCGGTGAGGGCGTCGAGGTCGGCGTGCGGCACGAAGTGCGTGGTGCCGGCGTTGTTCACCAGCACGTCGAGCCCGCCGAACGTGGTCGCGGCGTCCGCGACCATGGCGCGGACCGCGGCGTCGTCGCCGACGCTGGCGCGGTACACCTTCACCGGCGCGCCGGCGGCGCGGACCAGCTCGGCCGTCTCGGCGGCGTCGGCCTCGGACTTCGAGTAGTTGACGGCGACGGCGAACCCGAGCCGGGCGAAGCGGACGGCGCACGCCCGGCCGACGCCGGTGGCCGAGCCGGTGACGAGCGCGACTTTCTGCGACACGGCGAGCACTCCGGGGTTGATGGGTTTTAGCCCGGGAGGGCGTCGGCGTGTAGCCCGGGGTGGAACCCCGGGCGGGCAACGGCGGAGTTCGTGGGAGCCACGCCCTACGCACACCGCGGACGCCGCCCGGGGTTGCACCCCGGGCTACACGCCGACGCCCTCCGGGCTCAAGACCCAAGCCCGAGCGGGCGCGTGCTCGGCCCACCGGCCGCCGACGGGGTAATTCCGGCGGGGCGCGAAAACTGGGCGGGGTAGCGAAACTCCAACGGTTCCGCGGGCGACGGTTGTGAGTTTTTGTCCTACCATACCTGATATCCGATCCCGGCCTGAATTAGAATCAGCCCAAACGTCACACCCGGCAGGACGCCGCCCCGCACTCGCGTGCACGGAGCCCCTCGCCGTGGGTCAGTCCGCACTCCGCCCGTTCCCGGCCCCGCGGCCGGTCGCCCCCCCGCCCCCCCGCCCGCCGGCCGCCGAGCCGGCGCCGCAGCGGGTGCTCATCGTGGACGACCAGCCCGACATCCGCCGGCTGTGCCGGATGGTGCTCGCGGCCGACGGCCTGGTCTGCGAGGAGGTCGGCACCGGCCCGGCCGCCGTCGCCGCCGCCGCCCGCCGCAACTACGACCTGGTGCTGCTCGACTGCGACCTGCCGGGCTGCTCCGGCGAGGACGTGCTGCGGAGCCTGCGGCACAACCCGCCGTCGCCGAACCTGAAGGTGGTGATGTTCTCCGGCAACGCCAGCGGCGACGACCTGTCGCGGAGCATGCTGGCCGGGGCCGACGACTTCCTCACCAAGCCGTTCAGCACGGTGCAGCTGCGGGCGCGGGTGAAGGCGGCGCTGCGGCTGAAGGCGGCGCAGGACCGGTCCGACCGCCTCAACCGCAGCCTCCAGGCGATGACCGCCGAGCTCGAGGACGCGGTCGCGGTGCGCGACGGCGAGCTGACCCACGCCCGCGGCGGGCTCGTGCTGGCGCTGGCGAAACTGATCGAGCACCGGTCGAAGGAGACGGGCTCGCACCTGATGCGGCTGCGCCGCTACGCCCGGATACTCGCCGAGGCCGCGGCCGATCTGCCGGCGTTCGCGCCGCTCATCGACCCGGTGTTCGTCCGCAACCTGGAGGACGCCGCCCCGCTGCACGACATCGGCAAGGCGGCGCTGCCCGACGGCATCCTGAACAAGCCCGGCCCGCTCACGGCCGACGAGCGGGCGCGGATGGAGACGCACACCACGATCGGCTCGGCGACGCTGCAGGCGGTGGCCGACGAGCACCCGTTCGCGCTCGGCTTCCTGCAGACGGCCGTGGACATCGCCCGCAGCCACCACGAGCGGTGGGACGGCAAGGGCTACCCGGACCGGCTGTCGGCCGAGACGATCCCGCTGGCGGCGCGAATTCTGGCGGTGTGCGACGTGTACGACGCCCTGCGGGCCCGGCGCGTGTACAAGGACGGCAAGACGCACGACGACGCGGTGCGGATGATCGTGAAGGAGTCGCCGGGGCACTTCGACCCGGCGCTGCTGACGGCGTTCGTGAACTGCGCCGACCGGCTGGACGAGGTGTTCGAGGAGGTGGGGGAGTGAGGTGATTGCGTTTTTGCTGGTAGCCGCAGGCTTTAGCCTGCGCTCAGCTGAGCGCAGGCTAAAGCCTGCGGCTACCAGACGAGGCGCTCCGCGGCACGTCCCGGGCGCAACCGCCACACGCCCGCCGCCAGCCCCGTGAACGTCTCCGTCGTGCCGCCCGGCCACCGCACCGTCACCCGCTCCGCCGCGTCCGCGCCCTTGAGCCCCACCGTCAGCACGCCTTCCGACTGGCTCAGGTAGCCGCGCGCCGGCGTCGCGTAGACCCGCCGCACCTCACCCCCGACCTCCGCCGTCACCTCACTGCCGGGCGGCACGTCCAGTCGCAGCGACCGGTTCACGCCCTCGTCGTTCCGCAGCAGCCGCGCCGGACCGCCGTTCGCCACCAGCACCACGTCCAGGTCGCCGTCGCCGTCGTAGTCCAGCACGGCGCAGCCGCGGCCGACCAGGGGGCGGAACAGATCCGACCCGACGCGCGCGGCCGTCACCGGCTCGAACCCGTCGGCGCCGGCGTTCCAGAACAGCTGCGCCGCCTGCGGGTGCGTCTCGCCCGGCCGCGCGACGGCGATGTCCGGCTCGAGGTGACCGTTGCAGGTCAGCAGGTCGGGCCGGCCGTCGAGGTCGATGTCGAGGAACAGCGCCCCGAACTTCATCGGCGCCCGGCTCGGCCCCGCGAGGCCGAGGCGCGGCGCCAGGTCGGCGAACCGGCCGGGCGCGCCCGACACGAACAGCGTGTTCGGCTCGTTCGTGAAGTTGGCGACCACGACCGCCAGCCGCTCCGCATCCAGGTACACGGCATCGACGCCCATGCCGCCGCGCGGCCGGCCGTCGGCGTAGGCCAGCCCCGCCGGCATCGCCGCCTCCTCGAACCGCCCGCCGGCGTTGCGGAAGTACAGGTTCCGAGTCGTGTCGCACGCCACCACCAGGTCGGGCCGGCCGTCGCGGTCCGGGTCGCAGACGGTGACGCCGAGCGCCTTGCCGGCGGGCTTGCCGCCGTCGCGGACGTGGATGCCCGCGGCTTCGGACACGTCGGCGAAGCGGCCGCCGCTGAGGTTGCGGTAGAGGACGTTGTCGGCGGCGGGGAACTGCGTCGGCGGCACGTAGGCGCGGCCGCCGCCGGGGAGTTCGGCCTTCACGCCGAGGTCCGCGGCCGGGCTCCACGTCAGGTAGCGGCACACGAACAGGTCGGGCCGGCCGTCGCCGTCGTAGTCGAGGAACGCCGCCGACGAGGGGAAGGGGATCGGCTCCGCGTGCGTGTCGAAGGCCGCGGGGAGCTCGGCGCCGCCGGCGACGCCCGCGGCCGCGGTGACGTCGATGAAGCGCTTCCCGCCGTCGTTGCGGAACAGCCGGCTGGCGCCGACCCCGGCGACGAACAGGTCGGCAAAACCGTCGCCGTCGACGTCCGCGGCGGCGGCGCCCATGCCATAGAGCGGCACGTCGAGGCCGACGGCGGCGGTCACGTCGGTGAAGGTGCCGTCGCCGGTGTTGCGGTAGAGCGCCTGGGTGGGGAGCGGGCCGGGTTGGCCGGGCCACGGGCGGCCGTTGGGGAAGAACAGGTCGGGCCGGCCGTCGTTGTCGTAGTCGAGGACGACGACGCCGCCGCCCATCGTTTCGGGGAGGAACTTGCGCGGCGTGGCGCCGCTGGTGTGCGTGAAGCGGAGGCCGGCCGCGGCGGTGACGTCGGTGAAGCGGACGCGCGGTTGGCTGGTGTCGGGCGGAGCTGTGTGGAAGAACCGGAACACGAGAGCGGCGCCAATGGCGAGTACAACGCTGACGACGTAGTAGGCGCGAGGAGGGTTCATCGCCGTATAGTGTAGTGTCTTTTCCGCCGCTTGCGGCGGTGCAGCGCGCGCTGCACCGCCGCAAGCGGCGGAAACCCCGTTACCGGTCCAGCGGCAGACGCGCCGACTCGGTGGCGCGGTCGAAGAACGACGCGTTGCAGACGTGGTGGACCAGCTCCGCGACCTCGAAGTCGGTGAACTCCTTCCGCAGCGCCTCCACGTCGGTGTCGGTCACCGTCGCCGGCGCAGCCGACAGCTTCCGCGCGAACGCCAGCGCCCGCCGCTCCTTCTCCGGCAGCGCCGCCGCGTCGGTGTCGAGCCCGAAAATCTGGTCGTCGGTGAGGCCGGCCGCCTTCAGCCGGTCGCGGGCCACGGCCAGCGCGTACCACGCGCGGTCGTCGCGGGCCGCCGCCCACGCCACCGCCGCCTTCAGCCGCGGCGACAGCTTCCCGCCTTCCATCCCCGCCTTGAGCCCCGCGGCGCGGCCCTTCGTGCTGTTGGGGAACACCGCCAGCATCTTCGCCCAGTTCGGCGCCGCGCCGTCATAACCGTAGACCTTCGCGTCCGGCGCCACCGGCAGGCGCGGCGTGCGTACCGCGGTCCACGCGGCTTCGACGGCGGCGCGGTCCTCGAGCTTCGGCCGGGCCGGCCACGCGGGGGCGCTGGCCTTCACGCACTTCTCCGGCAGCGCCGCCACGTTCGACACGAAGTCGGCGTACTTCGGCGACGCCGGCGTGCGGAACGACGCCACCTTCTTCCCCTCCTTGCCGAAGAACTCGCCGCCGGCCTCGCCGGGGATGTTCAGACCGTCCGTCCAGCGGTTCATGGCGTTGAACCCGGCTACAGCCAATACGATCTCCGAGCACTGGTTCGCGGTGAAGTGCTTCTTCAGCTCCGCGAGGTCGTCGTCGGTGACGGCGTGCGGCGCGACGGTGAGCTTGCGGGTGAAGCGGACGGCGGCGCGGAGGTTGGGCGCGAGCGCGTCCCAGTCGCCGTCGAGGGCGGCGATTTCGTCGTCGGTGAGGCCGGCGGCGGAGAGCTTGTACTCCTGGTGGCCGAGGCAGTAGTAGCAGTTGTTGACGCGCGACACGACCCAGAACAGCCGCGTCTTGAACGTGTTGTCGAGGGTGTTGGCGGTGTCGGGGGCGCCGCCGCGGCCGCCGAGGCCGAAGTCGCGGAACTCGGCCGGCAGGTAGTAGGCGCGGAACCGGCCGTTGTTCACCTTGGCGAACGGGCCGTCGCCCTCGCCCGGCGGGAACGGGATGCGCGGGCGGGCGGTCTTGTGCCCCTCCATCGCGGCCTTCACTTCGGTGCGCGTGGCCGGCACCGGCTTCGGCTCCGGCGACGGCGCGGGTTGCGAGACGAGCAGCGCGGCGAGCGCGAGCGTGTTCATGGGATGAACCTTGTGGGTGGATTGGGAAGGCGAGCCGCCCGGCGTCAGGTGCCTCGGGGCTTCTGCTCGGGGTCGGTAGCCGCGGGCTTCAGCCCGCGCTACGTCGGCGGTGTCCGCGGGGCGTGGCTCCCGGGTGCTCCGCCGCAGGTGGGCGCGGGCTGAAGCCCGCGGCTACCGGACCCGAGCCGACAACAGCATGTCAGTAGTTCCCGACGACCTCGTTGCCGTTGCGGGTGCCGAGCGCCCGCCACGTGCTGATGTCGATCGCGTCGCGGACGAACCGCACGCTGCCGTCGCACAGCACGATGTTGACGCCGCCGGTGTGGTTGCTGTTGGCGCTGGTGGCGATGCGGCTCGGCGGGTACATGCACGACCGGCCGTTCGGCGGCATGATGTGCCAGTAGCTCGTCGTCGAGTGGTAGCCGTACAGCCACGGGCCGCCGACGTTCGAGAAGCCCTGCTTCGTCAGGTCGTTCACGTCCACCGCGTTGCACATCGTCACCGCCTCGTCGGCCGTCGCCGGGTACGTCCCGGGGGCGAACGTGTCCTTCCGCACGCTCCCCTGCGACTGGTTGTAGTCGCCGCTGACGTGCTCGCTGAACGCCGCCGTGTTGCTCGTTCCGTCGGTGATGTCCGCGAACCGGTACGGGTTGTTGCAGAAGAACGGCCCGTTGTTCGGCGGCAGGGCCTTGTTCACCCCCTGCGCGTCGCTGGCCCCCTGCCACATCGCCACGACCGTGCCCTCGTTGCCGCGGTAACTGTTCGGGGCGATGTCGGCCGGCACCGCCGAGGTGTCGTCCGACGGGCACACGAAGGTCTTGATCCGCGTCCCCTTCGCGGCGGCGTTGTTGGCGTGGTTCCACGCGAAGTTGAAGTCGATGAGCTTCTTGGCGTTCTCCTGCTCGATGAACGGCAGCACCTGGGCCAGCGACGAGAACGACTTGTTGTTCGACGGCGACCGCCCCTGCGGCAGGCCGCCATAAGTGTCGTGGTAGGCGTGGGCGGCGAGGCCGATCTGCTTCAGGTTGTTCTGGCAGCTCATGCGGGCGGCGGCCTCGCGGACCTTCTGCACGGCCGGGAGGAGCAGCCCGATCAGGATGGCGATGATGGCGATGACGACCAGCAGCTCGATGAGCGTGAATGCATTGCGACGGAGAGACACGGGACCACCTCGGTACGGGATGACGGCGCACCCCGCGCGGCGACGCGCGGAGTGAACCGGGTTACGGAATGACGCCACGACGGCCGCGACGCGGACCTTCTGCGCGGGTGCGCAGCGGTGGCGCCGCGGGTGGGGTCAGACCGACCGGGGTGGGTGGAATGGGACGTAGGAGACGTGGACGGCGCGGCCCGCGGGCGGCTCGGCGACGTGGCCGAACATCGGGGCCGGGTCGGCGGGCGCGGCCGCGTCGGCCGGCCGGTCCTTCGGCGCCGGGTTCGGGCTCGTCGTCGGCGCCAGCGGCGCAGGCGGCGGCGCCTCGCGGGCCGAGCAGTTCGGCCCGTGGCACGGCTCGCCCGGCGGCGTCGGCTCGTGCGTGACGGGTTGGCCGTCGATGACGAGGTAGTCGCCGCAGCCGGCGTCGGCGCGCCCCGCGGAGCCGAACAGCCCCGCGGCCAACAGCAGCGCTGCGGCGACGGGACGGACCGGCAGTCGGGAGAGGGCGCGAGTCATCGCACGCAACCAGACGGGAAGCTGGCTCCGAATTTACCATAACCCCCGGGCGTGTCAAGCACCCGTGCGAAAAGCACCCGTGCGAAAAGCCCGGCGACGGTCGTTCCCGGCTCGGGGCTTGAGCCCGGAGGGCGTCGGCGTGTAGCCCGGGGTGCAACCCCGGGCGGCGTGCCGCGGAGTTCGATCCGCATCGCTCCCACACACCACGCCATCGCCCGCCCGGGGTTGCACCCCGGGCTACACGCCGACGCCCTCCGGGCTAAGAACCCGAGCCCACGGCGGAACAACTATTCCCCCCGGCGCCGGGCGGGTACACTCAGGGGAATGTCACCCCGGACGCGCCCACCCGCCGACCCGCACCCCGACCGCCGGGGCTTCCTGCGCGTCGGCGCGGTCGGCGGGCTCGCGCTGCCGGGCCTGCTCCGCGCCGCCCACGCCCCGACCACGCCCGCACCCGGGTTCGGCCGCGCCAGGCGGTGCGTGCTCCTGTTCCTCACCGGCGGCCCGCCGCAGCACGACACGTTCGACCCGAAGCCGGACGCCCCCGCCGAGGTCCGCGGCGAGCTGAAGCCGATCGCCACCCGCGCCGTCGGCCTCCGCTTCTCCGAGCTGTGCCCGCGGCTGGCCGGCGTCGCCGACCGGCTGTGCGTGGTCCGCTCCGTCACCCACCGCGACAACCTGCACACCACCGCCGGCTACGCGATGCTCACCGGCGTCGCCCACCCGCAGGCGAACGCCCCGGACATCGCCACCGTCCGGCCGACGGTCAACGACCACCCGCACCTCGGGGCGCTGCTGGCACTGGCCCGCCCGCCGGCCGGGGGGCTGCCGGCATTCGCGGCGCTGCCGGAGGTCATCAAGGACGCCGGGGTGAACGAGTTCCTCGGCCAGGGGCCGGGCTTCCTCGGCCCGAAGTACGGCCCGTTCCGCATCGAGGCCGACCGCGGCGAATTCCTGCCGCCCCCGGTCGAGCCGCCGGCGGACGTGCCGGCCGACCGCCTCGACCGCCGGGCGGCGCTCCTGGCCCGGCTCGACGCCGGCGCCCCGCAGCCCGACCGCGACATTTATTACCAGCAGGCGTTCGACCTGATCCGCGCCCCCGCCGTCCGCTGCGCCCTGCGGGCCGACGTGGAGCCGGCGCGGGTGCGCGAGGCGTACGGCGCGCACCTGTTCGGCCGCGGCTGCCTGTCGGCCCGCCGGCTGCTCGAAGCCGGCATCCCGCTGGTGACGGTGTACTGGCACTACGAGGGGCCGGACGACTCGCCCGTGTGGGACACCCACGAGAACAACTTCAAGCACCTCCGCGAGCGGCTCGTCCCGCCGGCCGACCGCGCGATCGCCGCGCTGGTCGAGGATTTGGGCGCCCGCGGGCTGCTCGGCGACACGCTGGTCGTGGTGATGGGCGAGTTCGGCCGCTCCCCGCGGATCAACCGTCAGGGCGGCCGCGAACACTGGGCGCCGGTGCAGTCGGTGCTGCTGGCCGGCGCCGGCGTCCCCGGTGGGACGGCCTACGGCGCGTCCGACCGCACCGGCGGCTACCCCGCGGACCGGCCGGTGTCGCCCGCGGACCTGACCGCGACCGTGCTGCACCGGCTCGGCGTGCCGGCGGGGTTGGAGGTCCGCGACCGCACCGGCCGCCCCCTGCGGGCGTGCGAGGGGACGCCCATCCTGGTCGGTTGACGTGGGGCCGGCTTCCAGCCGGCCGGAGCGAACACGGCCGGCTGGAAGCCGGCCCCACGACGGCGGCCCGCGCCGCCCCCGACTT
>DASPHQ010001195.1:0-3584 GCA_035629595.1 Urbifossiella sp.
CGTCATCACGCCGGACGAGGGCGGCGGGCCGCGCGTCAGCATCTACAGCGGCAAGGACGGGGCGGTGCTGGCGAACTTCTTCGCCATCGACGACCCCAACTTCCGCGGCGGCGCCCGGGCGGCGGCCGGCGACGTGAACGGCGACGACACCCCGGACCTGGTGGTGAGCGCCGGGTTCGGCGGCGGCCCGCGGATCGCGGTGTACGACGGCACGAGCCTCGGCGGCACGCCGACGAAGCTGATGAACGACTTCTTCGCGTTCGAGCAGGCGCTGCGGAACGGGGCGTACGTGGCGGTCGGCGACCTGAGCGGCGACGGCAAGGCCGACCTGGTGTTCGGCGGCGGCCCGGGCGGCGGCCCGCGGGTGCTGGCCCTCGACGCGGTGAAGCTGATGGGCGGCGACATGGCGGGGGCGGCGCTGGCGAACTTCTTCGCCGGCAACCAGGACAACCGCGGCGGCGTGCGGGTGGTGGCGAAGAACCTCGACGGCGACGCGATGATGGACGTGGTGGTCGGCGACGGGGCCGGGGCCGGCAGCCGCGTCACCGGCTACCTCGGGAAGAACCTCGGGGCCGGAACCCCGCCGGCGCAGGCCTCGTTCGACGCCTTCCCCGGCTTCCTGGGTGGGGTGTTCGTCGGGTGATGTTGTGTGTCTGAGGGGCAAAGCCCGGGGACGGCCGTCCCCGGGCTTTCGCGTTGGTTACCCCCCCGTCCCCAGCATCCGCAGAAGCCCCGTCAGCGGCACCTCGGCGCGCTCGGGGCTCGTCGCCAGCTCCGCTTCCAGCTCGTGCAGTGCCTTCTCCAACACCATCGCCTCCAGCAGTGCCCGCCGGCCGGCGTCGTCCGGCGGCAGCAGCCCGCTCGGACCGACCACCTCCAGGTACGCCGCCACGAACTCCCGCGACACGCGCCGGTGCCACGCGTCCGCCCACGGCGTCAGCGCCGCCACGTCCTCGGGGCGGATCACGCCCTGCGCCCGGCCGCGGCGGCCGTCGAGCCCGAGCAAAACCGACCGGCACGCGAAGTCGAAGGAGCGGATCATGCTCGACACGTCGCGCAGCGGCGACCGCTTCACCCGCCGCTCCTCGACGCTGCGCGCCACCTCGCCGTCGAAGTCGGTGACGACGAAGTCGCGGCCGGTGTGGAGGAGCCGGCCGAGGTGGTAGTCGCCGTGGACGCGGATGCGCGAGCCGCCCAGGTCGGAGGTCAGCACGATGCGGAACCGCTGGCTCAGTTCGTTCTCGCGGTCCAGCAGCTCGATCGCGCCGGGGACGCGGTCGGCGACCCCGCGGAGGGTGCGGAGCACCTTGCCGGCGCTGTTCCGCATCGTCTGGTAGACGGAGCGCTGGTACAGCTTGCCGAACGGCTCTGGGGCGAACGCCGGGCCGCCGCTCGGGTCGGCCAGCGCCAGGTGCATCTCGCCGGTGCGGCGGCCGAGGAGGCGGGCGGTGTCCACGAACCCGCGGGCGAGTTCCTCCCAGCCGGTCGTGTCGCGCGGGTCGGGCTCGGGCGCCGGGCCGATCAGCGGCTCGCCCTGCGGCGGCTGCGGCGGGGCTTCCTTCGACAGCGCCGCCACCCGCTCGAAGTAGCGGCTGAGTTCGTCGAGGGCGTACTGCCACGCCGACCCCTGGTGCGGCACGTGCCGGTACAGCACGCCGAGCGTCGCCGGCTGGCTGCCGCGGCGGCGGTACTCGACCGACCCGGCCACCGGCGCGAACGACGTGAACCCCGGCCGCCCGGCCAGCACCTTCCCGACCTCGACCGCGGGGGCCGTGCCGTCGTCGATGCGGCGGTACGACTTGAACACGTACTGGTCGCCGAACACCGCGGTCAGCGTTTGCCGGCCGGTGCGGCGGACGGTGACGGGGAGGGCGTCGGCCGCGTCCAGGTCGGCGGCGCTCAGCGGCGGCTCGGTCGGCTCGAACACCACCTCGGCCTCGGGGAGCGCCCGCACCCGCCGGCCGAGGATGGCGCGGAGCACGGCGCGGGCGCACTCCGGGACGGCCAGCGCGTCCACCAGCACGCCGGGCTCCGGGCCGCGGACGCGCGCCAGCCCCACCTCCGCGAGCGGGGCAGAGAGTTCATCCAGCTTCGACTCGGGCACGAACGCCAGCGACAGTTCCAGCAACTCCGGCACGCCCGCGCGGTACTCGGCCGCCAGGAGGAGGAACCAGACGGGAACGTCACGGCCGACCGGGACGGCGGCCTTGACGCGCACCGCCGTCACCGCCGGCTTACTGGCCATACCGCGGCGCGTCAGGTAGTCGGGGAGCACGGCCTCCAAGTCGTCCAGCCCGCTCGGGTAGAAGCGCTCCGACAGCGGCACCTCGCCCGGCAGCGCCGGCAGTTCCAGGACCGCGACCGGCTGCGCCTCGGTGACGACGTGCGGGGCCGGCGCGGGGAGCGAGAACCAGAAGAACCCGTGCGGCGCCAGCGTCAGCAGGTACGGCAGTTCGCCGACCCGCGGGAATGCCGTGCGGCCGAACACCTCCTCCGGCACCACGCCCGCGAACTCGCGCAGGTCGAGCTCGGCGAACTGCACGAACCGCGACAGGTTGGCGACGACGAGGATGCGCTCGTCGCGGAACTCGCGGAGGAACGCCAGCACCTTCGAGTTGGCCGGCCGTAGGAAGCGCAGCGTGCCGCGGCCGAACGCCTGGAAGCGCTTCCGCAGCGCGATCAGCCGCTTCGTCCACCACAGCAGCGAGCTGGCGTTGTTCTGCTGCGACTCGACGTTCACCGCCTCGTAGTGGTACTCCGGGTCGATGACGACCGGCAGGTACAGCTTCTGCGGGTTGGCCCGGCTGAACCCGGCGTTGCGGTCGCCACTCCACTGCATCGGCGTCCGCACGCCGTTGCGGTCGCCGAGGTAAATGTTGTCGCCCATGCCGATCTCGTCGCCGTAGTAGACGACCGGCGTGCCCGGCAGGCTGAACAGCAGGGCGTTCATCAGCTCGATGCGGCGGCGGTCGTTCTTCAGGAGCGGGGCGAGGCGGCGGCGGATGCCGAGGTTGATGCGCGCCGTGCGGTCCTCGGCGTAGGCGCGATACATGTAGTCGCGCTCCTCGTCGGTCACCATCTCCAACGTCAACTCATCGTGGTTGCGGAGGAACGTACACCACTGGCAGTTGTCCGGGATCGGCGGCGTCTGTTCGAGGATGTCGATGACGGGGAAGCGATCCTCCTGGTGGAGCGCCATGTACAGCCGCGGCATGACGGGGAAGTGGAACGCCATGTGGCACTCGTCGCCGTCGCCGAAGTACGGCAGCACGTCCTCGGGCCACTGGTTCGCTTCGGCCAGGAACATCCGCCCGGGGTATTTTTCGTCCATGCGGCGGCGCAGCGCCTTCAGGAAAACGTGGCCTTCGGGAAGGTTCTCGCAGTTGGTGCCTTCGCGCTCGTAGAGGTACGGGATGGCGTCGAGGCGCATGCCGTCGACGCCCATGTCGAACCACATGTCCATGACCGGCATGAGGGCGTCCCAGACGGCCGGGCTGTCGAAGTTCAGGTCCGGCTGGTGGGCGTAGAAGCGGTGCCAGTAGTACGCCTGGGCGACGTGGTCCCAGCTCCAGTTGGAGTGCTCA
>DASPHQ010001196.1:0-2242 GCA_035629595.1 Urbifossiella sp.
GGAACGGCATCGTGGTGGACATGATCGCCGGCACGAGCGCCGGGGCGATGACCGGAGCGTTCTTCGCGTCCGGCCTGGAGTGCGACTACACGGCGACCCAGTTCGCGGCCGACCTGCGGCCGTCGTGGCTGTTCCGGCACCTCCCGCACGGCGACCAGTGGTACCTCCTGTACAAGTACCGCCGCGGGCACTTCGACCCGATGCTGCGGAAGTACCTCCGCGACTGGCGGCTGGAGCAGTTGGCGGTGCCGTGCCGGTCGGTGACGGTGGACCTGGTGGACGGCAACTCGGTCGTGCGCGAGCACGGCGACGCCGTCCACGCGGTGCTGGAGAGCATCAACCTGCCGGTGCTGTCGGCCCCGATCTGCCGCGGCGACCAGGCGCTGGTGGACGGCGGGCTGGTGAACAACATCCCGGCCGACGTGCTGGTCCGCGAGGGGTGCAACTTCGTGATCGCGGTGAGCGTGACGGCGAAGATGGAGAAGGTGTTCGGGGACATCACGCCGGGCCGGACGGGGCCGCCGCGGCGGGGGCCGTCGGTCGTGCAGACGATCCTGCGGAGCCTGCTGGTGCAGAACCACAACCTGAACGCGTTCGGGGTGCAGCCGGCCGACGTGGTCATCGCCCCCGACGTGACCGGGTTCCAGCTGACCGAGTTCACCCGCGCCCGGGAGATGTCCGCCGTCGGCGACGCCGCCGCCCTCGCGGAGGTGCCGAAGATCCGCCAGCTACTGCACCGGATGGACCCGCAGCTGTTCCCGCTGCCGGCCGCGTCGACGACGTGACCCGCCGTCACCGGACGACGGCGGCGATCGACCGGGCGAGGCGCTCGGGGTCGAACGGCTTCGGCATCACCACCACCCGCGGACTGGTCGGCACGGCCCCGGGTTCCTGCTCGTCGGCCGCGCTCGTCGCCAGCACGAACCCGACGCCGGCGCACGCGGCGTCGGCCAGCAGCGCGGCCGCTAGCTGGGCCCCGGTCATGTCCTTCAGGTGCATCGACGACACCACCACCGCCGCCCGCTCGCGCTTCACCAGGGCCAGCGCCTCCGCCCCGCTCTCGGCCGCGTGCACGGCCCCGGCGCCGAGCTGTTGCAGGTAGCGGCGGATGATCGCGGCCTGGGTCCGCGACGACTCCGCCAGCACGACCGTCCGCCCCGCGACGCCGCCCGCCGCGGCAGTCGTGGCGGTCGACGGCGGCGTCACCTCGAACGCCCCCGTCGCCACGTTCGACCCCGCCGGCGCGTTCTTGTCGAAGACGAGCGTCCGGTCGGGCGGCGCGGGCGGAAGGGAGGACCACTCGCCGGTCCCCGCGTCCGCCGGCGTGACGTGCCCGCGGACGCGCTCCAGCGCCGCGGCCACCTCGGTCATCGACTGGTAGCGGTCGGCCGGCGCCTTCGCCGCCATCCGCCGGAACACCGCCTCCAACTCGGCCGGCACCGCGGGGCGGAGGGCGCGGAGGTCCGGGATCGCCTCCTCGCGGTGCTTCAGGAACATCGACATGATCGACGCCGCCTGGTACGGCGCCCGGCCGGTCAGCAGGAAGAACAGCGTGCAGCCGAGGCTGTAGATGTCCGCCCGGTGGTCCACCTCGCCCGAATCGACGGCCTGTTCCGGCGGCATGTACTCGGCGGTGCCGACGACCGTGCCGGCCTGCGTCAGCGACAGGTTCGCGGGCGTCTCGCTCAGCCGGGCGAGCCCGAGGTCGGCCACCTTCACCAGCCCGTCGGTGTCGCGGAGGATGTTCCCCGGCTTGATGTCGCGGTGGACGATCCCCTGGGCGTGGGCGTACTCCAGCCCGCGGGCGGCCTGGAGGACGCGGTCGACGGCGTCGGCGACGGGCAGCGGCCCGCGGTCGGCGACCTCGGCGGCCAGGTCGCGGCCGATCACCAGTTCCATCACCAGGAACGGCCCGACCTCGGCCTCGTCGGCGTCATAAGCCATCACGATGTTCGGGTGGGCGAGCCGGGCGAGGACCTCGATCTCGCGCTGGAAGCGCTCGGCCAGCGTGCCCGAGCGGGTGCCCTCGCGGGACAGCACCTTGATCGCGACGACGCGCTTCATCCGCCGGTGGCGGGCCTTGTACACCGCCCCCATGCCGCCGGCCCCGAGCTTGTCGAGGACGTCGTAGTTGCCGATGCGCAGCTCCTCGAACCGCTGGCCGAGGACGGCGTCGGCCTGGAAGGCGGTGAGCTTCCCGGCCTCGACGAGCTTCCGCGCGGCGGCGGCGCCGTCGGCCGCG
>DASPHQ010001197.1:0-2355 GCA_035629595.1 Urbifossiella sp.
TCGTCGTCGTCAAGGACGAGTTCCACGCGCTCCGAAGCGAACATTTGCTCTAGGCAATGTTCGATGATGTGCCGCGCGATGGTGCCCGATTGGAGAGGGCACTTGAAGCCAGACTTGAAGTTGGTGAGTCGAACAACCGAACCCCTCTGCTTTGTCGTCTTGTACTTCGCGCCCGTGTACGGGACCACTTCGTTTTCAGGGTCGAACGTGAAGCATCGCTCCTCCAGACCGCCGGCAGCAGTAGCGAAGTGGCTTTCCACTTCGATCGACTCGAACGCCTTTAGCCAGAGGAACCGCCCACAACCCTTGCCACCCGTCGTCGCCTTCTTCGCCGAGTATGCCTTCTTGAATGAACCGTGCTGTTCGTCGTTAAAACCCACCCCGTCATCGTGGATTTCAAACCCGACTACGGGCCGCAGCGTTTGACCAGTCAGCGGCAGATTCTGCCGGTCCGTGTCACCACGCAGTACGCGAACGGTGATGGCCCCTGTCGGAGGCTTCGCTCCGCCATCAGCAATAGCGTCGAAAGCGTTGGCAATAGCCTCGAAAATCGGACGCAGACCTTGGCTCCTCCCAAGGTCCGTTTGCCGCACCTTGTTCTTAAGGTCGAAGTCCACTGTGGTCGCCCCGGCAAAGGCGCTCTGGATGAGAGCAACCGACATCGCGCGTACTCCTGGCACATGGTATCATGCGCTGGTACGCAGCAGTTCGGGCGGGGTGTCGGTTTGCACGGCCACACCCCGCCCGACCAATTTAACCGCCTGCCCACCCGTTTACCAACTCCGTTCTGACCAGAACATCCACCATACGCCCTTACCCGCCCCGCGCCTTCGTCACCCACGCCGCCTTGACCGCGGCCGTCACCCCATCGCCTTCGCGGCCTCGGTCGCGCTCCTGAGCGCGGCCTCGGCGTAGATCTCCGTCACCTTCGCGTTCTTGTGCCCCATCAGCACCTGCGCAACCTCCAGCCCGAACCGCTCCCGCACCTCGGTGCCGAACGAGTGCCGCAGCTGGCCCGGGGTCCACGGCTTCACCTTCGCGCGGCGGCAGGCCCGGCGGACCCACGCCGCGTACCCGTGGTCGGTGAACAGCTCGCGGGACCGCTTCAACATCTCCTCCTTCCGCTTCCGCCGGCGGAGCTCCGATGGGGTCGGCTTCGACTTCCGCTTGAGCCGCCACGCCGCGTACATCTCCTCCCGCGCCCGCTCGGGGCTGAACAGCGGGTCCGTCGGCCCCCGGTCCGAGAGCCACGGCTCGATGATGGCGCGCGCCGCCGGCGGCAGCGGGACGGCCTTGTCCCGGCCGAGGTGCGACATCTTGTGTTCCTCGGGCCGGTACACCCACAAGTCGCCGCTCCGGTCCAGGTCGTCCGGGATGAGGAGCCGCACCTCGCCCGGCCGCAGCCCGCCGGTGCGCTGCAGCTCGACCATGGCGCGGACGGTGGGAACGAGGTGCGGGAGGGCGGCGAGGTAGTCGGCTTGGGGGGCCGGCTTCACCGGGGCCGTCTCCCGGGCCGCGGACCGCTTCCGCCGCAGGCCGGCGACGGCGTCGAGGTCATCGACCAGCCCGCCGCGGATCAGCTCCTGGGCGACCCCCCAGCGCCAGCAGCGTTTGATTCGGCCAACCTGCTTGTTGATGCGCGACCGGCACCAGCCGAGCCCCCCGGCGGCCTTCGCCTTCACCATCTCGGCCCGGACCGTCTGCAGCGCGACCGGCCCGAACTCGGCCGCGGGCTCGTGCTCGAACAGCCGGCGGACGACGCGGAGCGCCTGGCGGTACTCGTCCACCTCCTTCGTCGGGGTGCCGTCGGGTCGCCGATAGTAGTCCTCGACGTGCTCCCAGAACGCGAGGATCAGCTCGTTCACGGTGACCGGGTTACCGGCGACGTGGGCGGCCGCCTGGGCGGCGACGGTGGTGGGGCTCGACGCCTCGACGGCGGCGCAGATCCGCCGGAACGCGGCCTTGCTCTCGGGCGAGTTCCAGGGGCCGAGGGTGACGTACCGGCCACCCACCCACGTGCGGGCGGTGCGGTTGGTGGGGTGCTTCTTGTAGGTCGGGACGGGCGCGGGAGTGCGGGCCACGGGGGAAGCCTCCTGGCGATTCCCGGTCCGTCGGACCGGGAATCGGCGGTACTTCCGGCCGCACTTCCCGCCAGGGAAGGACATCTTAAAAGATGTGGCCGTAACGAGTTGTAACCAGCTCCTCCGGTAGGATTCGAACCTACGACCCGCCGGTTAGCAGCCGGCTGCTCTACCGCTGAGCTACAGAGGAATCCGTCGCTGAAATCCTAAGCCCCGTCCCGCCGCACGACAAGAGGAGGTCGCCACCGGTTTCCGGGTTCGCGCCCCCCGCCCG
>DASPHQ010001198.1:0-2987 GCA_035629595.1 Urbifossiella sp.
TGCTTGTTGAGCGGCGTCTCCTCGCCGTCGTCCTCGCCGGCCGCCTTCGCCGTCTTGCCGAGTTCGCTGCGGTCGCCGACGGCGGTGGCGCGAATCGTCCCGTGGCCGTCGGCCACCATCGTGCCGCGGAACACCATCGACGCCGGGTACGCCGTCTCACGCGGCGGGCGCGCGGCGGCGACCGCGGCCGAGAATTTGGACACCGGCTCCGACTCGCCGGTCAGCTTCGACTCGTCCGACAGGAGCGACACCGCTTCGAGCACCTCGCCGTCGCACGGCGCCTCGTCGCCGGTCTCGATCAGGATCACGTCATCGACCACGATGTCGCGGCGGGCGGCGGTCTGGAAGCGGCCGTCGCGGATGACCTTGATGGGAACGTCGTCGTTGACCTGGTTGAGGATGTCGAACTCGCGGTTCGCCTTGTACTCGTTGATGAACGCGAGGAACGTGGCGAGCAGGATGGCCGCGACGATGGCGAGCCCCTCGATGGGGAACTCCTGCTTGTAGACGTTGACGCCGATCTGGATGACGGCGGCGATGATGAGGATGCGGATGACCGGGTCCTCGAACTTTTCGAGGAACTGCTTCCACAGCGGGTCGCGCTCGGGCGGGGTGAGGACGTTCGAGCCGTGGGCGCGGCGGCTCGCCTCGACCTCGGCGGGGGAGAGCCCCGGGTGGGGCAGGGGCGGGGCGGCGGTGTCGGCCATGGGGGGGTCCGTGGGGGGCGGGCTCGTGTGGATCAGGTCGGCGGGTCGCCGCCGAACAGGCCGGGCATGCGGTTCACCTTCCGCATCCCGCCGTCCTTCTTACCGGCCGGCGGCGGCGGCGGCGGGGAGGCGGGCGCAGGCGCGGGCGCCGGCGTCGGGTCGGGGCTGGCGCCCGCCGCAGGTTCGAGGAACAGCGGGTTGATCGGCGCGCTCGCGGGCGCCACCGGCGTGCTCGGCGGGTCGGCTGCGGGCGTGCCGAACACCGAGCTCGGGGACGGCGACGCGCCGATCACGCGGTAGCGGCTCTTGACGGCCGGGTTGGTCCGCGGCGGCGGCGGGGGCGGGGCAACCGGGGGTGGCGACGGCGGGGTCGCGGCCCGCGGCGGGGGCGGCGGTGGCAGGGTGATGATCGTGTCGGCGGCGGGGAGCGGCGCGGGCGGCGCGGCGCACGCGGTCGCCTCGTACACGACCTGGCCGGTTCCCCACTGCACGCCGGGGCCGTCGGCCGCGAGGTGGCCGCTGAACTCGATCCGCCGGACGAGGCCGTGCGTCACCAGCCGCAGCGGGCCGCGCAGGCGAATCCCTTCCGGCAGCACGTCGACGCGGACGGTCACGTCCACCACCCCGGCGGCGAGGCTCGTCGGCGACACGCTCACGCCGGAGACGCTTGAGTCGATCTTGCACGGCACCGGCACCGCCAGCCGCAGCACAAACTCGTGCGCCACGCCGGCCCGGACCTTGCCGAGGCGCACGGCCGTCGGGTAGCGCCACTCGCCCTCCTCGCCGGGGATGCCGATGACGTGGCCGCGCACCGCCACCTGCGACAGCCGCGGCGCGTCCGACCGGGCCACCAGCGCGCACGCCTCCTCGCCGGTCGCCGACTCGTCGCGGCCGGTGATCTCGACGTTCAGGTGCTCGAGCACGACGCCGGCCGACTCGATGATGAGGACCGGCCCGCGCTCGGCCCAGATGGTGCCGCCCTGGCCGCGGATGGTGATCGGCCGGCGGATCGTGACCGGCCCCTGGAACTCCTTCCCCGGCGGGTCGAGCGTGAGGACGCCGCCGGGGGCGGAGCCGATCAGGGTGTTCAGGTCGGCGCTCATACGGGTTCCAGGGTAAACGCCCGGCGAGCCGGGGGCGTCAGCCCCCGGTTTCTTCGCGTCACTCACGGAAACCGGGGGCTGACGCCCCCGGCTCGCCTCGACCTCACGGCACCATCCGCACGCACACCATGCGCCCCTTCTCGTGCCGCGACAGGTGAATCTCCTCCCCGTCCGTCAGGAGGCACGCCTGCCCCTCCGGCACCGGGTTCCCCCGCGGCGAGATCAGCGACTCCAGCTTCAGGTTCTTCAGAATCCACTTGTCGCCGTGCGGCTGCACCACCGCCACCGGCTCGCCCGGCGTCGTCTCGGAGTTGCGCACGTCCGTCCGCGCGTGCCACCGGTGCAGCGTCCGGCCGTTGTACCCCACCACCCGGTGCCCCTCCGGCCGGAACTGCCCCGGCTTCGGCGCGTAGTAGAACTCCAGCACCGGCAGCCGCCCCTTCGCCGTCGTGCCGCACCACGGGCACTTCAACAGCTGCCCCTCGACGTACACGAACCACTTCTCCTCACAGGACGTATTCGCACACGGCACGAGGAGATCGGCCGTCTTGTTCAGCGCCGACTCCCACTCGGCCGCGGTCGGCCGCCTCGCCGGGTCGTGCAGGCCGGTCACGAACGCCTTTACGAACGCCGGCTTCAGGTACGGCCCCAGGTGGTCGAGCGTCACCGTCAGCCCGCCCGGCCGGTTCGTCGTGTCCGCCGGGTGCTCCACGAACAGCGCCTTCGTGCCGTACGCCAGCTTGTCGTCCTCGGCCGGGTCGGTGTGGTGAACCTTCGGCCCGCGCAGCGGGTGGCGGCGCACCAGGTTCTCGTACACCAGCACGCCCAGCGCGTGCATGTCGGTATAGTTGCACGGCAGCCGCCGGGCCGCGTCGTGCTCCGACAGGTGTTGGGTGGCGATCACCTCCGGGGCGATGTACCCGGGCGTGCCGAGCACCTCGGCCGGGTACAGCCCCGGCACCACCAGCGAGTCCACGTCGATGATGACGCAGCGGCCGTTCGGCGGGTCGAGCAGCACGTTGTTGCACGACAGGTCGGAGTGGGCGAGGCCGGCCATGTGCATCCGCCGCACCCCGCGGGCCATGCGGGCGCACAGCTCGAGGTAACACTTCCAGTCGCCGCGCTCGGCCGCGGGCAGCAGCTTCCGCAGCTTCGGGCTGACGAACCACTTGCCGTT
>DASPHQ010001199.1:0-2108 GCA_035629595.1 Urbifossiella sp.
TGCTCCCGCGGTTCCTCGACCCGTCGGCCGGCGAGGTGCGCGTCGAGGACAAGAACATCAAGTGGGTGACGCACGAGTCGCTGCGGGCGCAGATCGCGGTCGTGATGCAGGACGACCTGGTGTTCACCGACACGGTGGCGAACAACATCCGCTGCGGCGACCCGGGCTACTCGCTGCCGCAGGTCATCGAGGCGGCGAAGCTGGCCCACGCCCACCAGTTCGTCGAGCGGCTGCCGCAGGGGTACGAGACGCTGATCGGCGCCGACGGCGTGAGCCTGACGCCCGGCCAGCGCTTCCGCGTGGCGCTGGCGCGGGCGCTGCTCCGCGACACGAACGTGCTGGTGATCGAGGAGCCGTTCGGCCCGGTGGACGAGGACACCCTCGCGCTGCTCGACGACACGCTGGAGCGGGTCGGCCCGAACCGGACGATCTTCTTCCTGGCCCACCGCCTCTCGACGCTCAAGGCCGTCCACCGCGTCTTTCTGCTGCGGCACGGCAGGCTCGAGGCCACCGGCAGCCACCGCGACCTGTGGCAGAGCAACGACCAGTACCGCCGCCTCCAGGTGCTCGCCGACGCGACCGCCGAGACGGCGGCCCTCTCCGAAACGGAATGACCCGAGGACCGGGTATGAGTTCGCCGCTGGATCTGGGCCGCGAGGTGTCGGCCGCGCTGGAGGCCGCCGACCTCGCGGCCGACCTCATCCGCCGCGAGTACCGCACGTTCGCCGCCGTGCCCGACGCCCCGGTGTCGATCAGCACGCACGTCGACAAGGCGTCGCAGGATTTGATCCTGGAGTACCTGAGCTCGCGGTTCCCCGCCGACGCCCTTTGCGCGGAGGAGAGCACCGAGAGCCTGTCGAAGGCGACCCACCGCGGCCGGCGGGCGTGGGTCGTGGACCCGATCGACGGCACCCGCGGGTTTGCCAAAAAGACCGGTCAGTTCTCCGTGATGATCGGTCTGCTCGTGGACGGCGAGCCCGCGATCGGCGTGGTGAGCGAGCCGGTGCAGGAGCGCACCACGTACGCCTGGGTCGGCGGCGGCTGCTGGTACCTGGTGGCCGACGGTACGTCGGTGCGGTGCCACGTGAGCCGGCGGCCGCTGCGCGACGCGGTGCTGACGCAGAGTTGGTCGAAGCCGGGGCAGCCGAGCCGGCCGGTGCGGGCGCTGGCGCCGGCGGGCGTGGTCGAGACGTACTCCGGCGGCGTGAAGCTGGCCCAGGTCGCCCGCGGCGACGCCGACGTGTACGCCAACGTGTACGAGACGTTCTTCGACTGGGACGTGTGCGCCGGTCACGTCCTCGTGACGGAGGCCGGCGGCCGGGTGACGGACCTGGGCGGCGGCCCGATCCGCTACGCCGCAGAGCGATTCGCCCAGACGCGCGGCCTGCTGGCGACGAACGGCGTGTTCCACGACGACGCCGTGCGGGCGCTGGCGGCGGTGCCGGCCTGACGCTCACGGCGCCACGTTCAGGCACACGATCTGGTCCGGGCCGCGCACGTAGAGCCGCCCGTCCACAACCACGGGCAGCGCCCAGTTCTGCTGCCCCGCGAAGCCGAGCGGCACCGTCGCCACCGGGCGGTACTCCTCCGGCGTCGCCTGCACCAGGATCAACTCGCCGGCCTGCGTCAGGATCACGAGGTAGCCGCCCACGACGATCACCTTCCCGTTCCGCACCCGCGGCGCCTCCCAACCCTCGACCGCGACGCCGTCGATCAGGCTGAAGCACAGCAGCCGCGCGGCGTCGTTGTCGCCGTCGAACCCGTACAGGTGCCGGCCGACGGCGACCGCGGTGCCGTGGTGCGTCCGCAGCGGCTTGTTCCGCTTGCTGTACACCGGCTCCAGCCGTAGTCGGTCGGCGTCCGGCTTGAGCCGCAGCAGCGCACACCCGGAGCCGTAGGCCGCGGAGATGAACACGTAGTCGTCCAGCACCTGCGGCGTCGCGATGTTCCCGTCGTGCCGCGTCGGCCATGGGTAGGTTCCCATCAGGGCGCCGTCCGAGCGGAGGCACAGCAGCGAGTCGCCGGTGAGGGCGAACACGCAGCGTACCCCGTGGATCGTCGCGGCACTCGGCGAGCTGTACCCGGCCGGGTTGGTGCCTGCCGTCCAG
>DASPHQ010001200.1:0-3422 GCA_035629595.1 Urbifossiella sp.
CGCCCTCGCCGCCGCCGACTACGAGCGGGCCGTCGCCCTCGGGGCCGACGACTACAACGCGCGCCTCGCGGTCCTCCTCCATAGCGCCGCGGGCAACCCCGCCCCGGCCACCCGCCGGTTCGACGCGGCGGAGAAGTCCGGTTCGTTCTCGTCGGACGTGCTCGTCCTCGCCACGCTCACGCCGGGCGCCGTGACCCCGCCGGCGCGGCTCGTCCGCTACGCCGAAGCGGCCGACGCGCGGGACGCGGAGGCGCCCGCGTGGCGCGGCTACGCCCTCTACCGCGCCGGCGACTTCGCGCACGCGCTGGCGGCGCTGACGGCCGCGGACCAGCGCCCGCCGACCGGCCGGCCGCGCTCCGACGGGGGCGGGCTTCAGTTGTTTCTGGCGATGGCCCGCCACCGCACCGGCGACGCCGACGGCGCGAAGGCGGCGCTGAAGGCCGCGGACGAGTGGTACGCGGCGGATGGCGTCCGGTACAGGTGGGACGTGCGGCTGACGTTCGAGGTCCGCCGCCGCGAGGCCGGGGCCGTGCTGGCGGGCGGCCCGCCGCCGCGCGAGGTCGCCCCGCCCCCGCGGCCGGCTGGCCGCTTTCCGTCGGAGCCCGGAGCGTGAGCGACGGGCCGATTGGACCGATCTTCCGCCGACGCGGAGCACCCGGGTAGCTCGCCCGTCGCTCACGCTCCGGGTTCCGACGGAAAGGAATCCACGCCACCCGGTATCACATCAGGGCGCTGATCGGGCTGCCGGCGTGACCGATGTACACCGGGCGGTTGCTGCTCGTGTACAGCGGCCTCGCCCGGTCGATGCCGAGCTTCTCGTACACCGTCGCGGCATAGTCCTCGGGGGTCACCGCCCCCTCGGTCACGTAGCCGCCGTCGCGGTCGGTCCGCCCCACCACCTGCCCGCCGCGCACCCCGGCGCCGGCGAACACCATCGAGTACGCCTTCGTCCAGTGGTCGCGCCCCTGGAACTTGTTCAGCCGCGGGGTGCGGCCGAACTCGGTCACGAAGCAGAGGAGCGTGTCGGCCAGCAGCCCGCGCTGGTCCAGGTCGCGGACCAGCGCGGCGAAGGCGCGGTCCACGCTCCCCATCATCACCCAGTGGCCGATGCCGTACCGCCCCTCGCCGCCGGCCTTGTCGCGGACCGTCCCGCACGACCCCTGGGCGTAGATGGCGTCGTGGTGGTCCCAGTTCAGGTTGAACCCGCCGGGCACGGTCGGCGTCAGCGGCCAGCGCACGTCGACCGTCACGAACCGCACCCCGGCCTCGACCAGCTTGCGGCCCAGGAGGTAGCACGCGCCGCGGTGCCCGGCCCCGTAGGCGTCGCGGACCGCGGCCGGCTCGCGCCGCAGGTCGAACGCCGCCGCCACCCGCGGGCCGGTGAGCATGTCGAACGCCTGGTCGTAGAACCGGTCCATGCCGCGCGGGTCGATCGCCGCCGCCCGGTCGAGGCCGTCGCGGAGGGCGTGCCGGTCGGCGAGGCGGCCGCCGGCGGTGTCGGCGCGGGCGGTGATCCCCTGGATCGCCCAGCCCGGGTCCGAGAGGTCGCGGCCGCCGGTCTTGAACACGCGGGTGGACGCGGGGAGGAACCCGGTCCGCGTCTCGTTCGCCTGCTCGTGGTTCCCGGGCACCATGACGTACGGCGGCAGCGCGCGATCGACCCCGCCGAGGACGTGCGCCGCGACCGCGCCGAGGTCCGGCATCTCGAGCGCGGCGCCGCCGGGGTGCGAGCCGGAGAGGACGTACTGGGTGCCGTTCGGGTGGGCGTCGGCGCCGCCGCGGTCGTGGTGGAAGGAGCGCACGACGGCGAGCTTGTCGGCGACGGCGGCGGTGTGCGGCAGGAGGTCGGTGAAGCGGACGCCGGGGACGGCGGTGGCGATCGGCCGGTGCGGGCTGCGGTGTTCGGCGACGGCGTCGGGCTTCGGGTCCCACGTGTCCATGTGGGACAGCCCGCCCTGCTCCAGGATGACGAGCACGTTCTTCGCGGCGGTCCGGCGCGGCCCGTCCGTGTGGGCGAGGCACTCGGGGAGCGACCGCCCGAGGACGCCGGCGGCGGCGAGTTGGAGGGCGGCGCGGCGGGTCACGGGCCGGCCGGCGGCGCGGGTGCGGAACCAGTCGGGCAGGGGCATGGGGGCGTCCGGGCGGGGCGCGGTGACGCGGGGTAGGCGGGTTGATGATACTTCGCGCCGGCCGCTGGGGGAAGCACGAACCGGGGACAGCCGGAAGTCACGTCGTGTGACCCGCGTCACAACCCCTTGCCGGGCAACGACGCGCGACGCGATCGACCCGGCGGCATCGCTCCGACGGCGATTCTTCTGGCAGATGCACTTGTTTCCGGAACCCGGTGGGGGGGGCGGCGGAAACAATAATCTCCGCCCGAATGGACGTTTTCCTTGACGCCGCCGGATTCATCAGACCCGGCCTCGGACGGGCTCAGACGAGGGCGCGATCCTGGCGTTCCGCAGATTGCCCAGCTTTTCAAATTGACACCTCACCGCCGGTGCCCGAAGATCACAACGACACTTGAGAATGCACCCGTGTTTCTGGAGATTGAGCCATGTCGCGCCGCTGGTGGCAGAGTGCCTGGGTGCGGTCGCTCTTTCCGTCCACCTCCCAGAAGCCGGCCCCGTACCGTCACAAGGCGAAGCCGCGCCGGCACGTCCCCCGCCTGGAGGTGATGGAAGACCGCCTCACGCCGGCGGTCTCCCTGGCGGTCGGCGACGCGGCGCTCGCCGAGGGGGACAGCGGCACCTCGAACCTCGTGTTCGTCGTGACCCGTTCCGGCGACCTGACCCCGGCGCTGACGGTCCAGTACCAAACGGTTGACGGCACGGCGCAGGCCGGGCTCGACTACCAGGCGACAAGCGGGACGGTGTCGTTCGCCTCCGGGCAGGAGACGGCCACGATCGCCGTGCCGGTCAACGGCGACCTCCTGGACGAGCCCGACGAGACGTTCACGGTCACCCTGTCCGACCCGCAGTTCACCGCGGGGCCGGGCGTGGCGCCGGCGTTCGCCGCCGGGGCTACGTTCGCCACCGGGACGCGCCCGATCACCCTGGCGCACGGGGACCTCAACGGCGACGGCCGGCCCGACCTGGTCGCCGCCAACGCCCTCGGCGACAGCGTCTCGGTGCTCCTGAACGTGACGGCCCCGGGCGCGACCACTGCCAGCTACGCGCCCCATGCCACCTTCGCCGTCGGCGACTTCCCCATCTCCGTGGTGATCGGGGACGTGAACGGCGACGGCCGGCCTGACATCGTCACCGCCGACGTCGGCACCGACACGGTCTCGGTGCTCCTGAACCTGACGGCCCCGGGGGCGACCACCCCCGACTTCGCCGCGCGCGCCACGTTCGCCTCGCCCGACGGCCCCTCCGACGTGGTGCTGGCGGACCTCAACGGCGACGGCCGGCCCGACCTCG
>DASPHQ010001201.1:0-3411 GCA_035629595.1 Urbifossiella sp.
CATCTTCGGCGCGTCGTCGCTGTACCTCGTCCTCAAGGTCGGCCTCACCGTGTCCGCGTCGATCCCCGTCGCGGTCATGGCCATCACCCTGTTCCGCGGCTTCTCGAAGGCGTTCGGCCTCCGCCGCGCCACCATCCTCGAGAACAACGTCGTCCAGACTGCCGGCAGCGCCGGCGAGAGCATCGCCTTCGGCGTCGGCCTCACCATGCCGGCGCTGCTCCTCCTCGGGTTCGACATCGACGTGGTGCGCGTGATGACCGTCGGCGTCCTCGGCGGGCTCCTCGGCATCCTCATGATGATCCCGCTGCGGCGCGCGTTCGTGGTGAAGCAGCACGGCGCCCTCCCCTACCCCGAGGGCACCGCCTGCGCCGACGTGCTCATCGCCGGCGAGAAGGGCGGCGCCACCGCCCAGATGGTGTTCGTCGGCTTCGGCCTCGGCTTCGCGTACCAGTTCGTGCAGAAGGGGTTCAAGCTGTTCAAGGACGAGGCCGAGCAGGCGCTCCACTTCACGACCGCGGCCGGGAAGAGTGTCGGCCTGAAGGCCGGCGCGCTGGGGATGGAGCTGAACGCGGCGCTGCTCGGCGTCGGCTACATCATCGGCCCGCGCATCTCGTGCATCATGGTGGGCGGCGGCGTGCTGTCGTACCTCGTGCTCATCCCGGCCATCGCCTACTTCGGTGAGGGCGTCGATCACCCCGTCGCCCCCGCCGTCAGCAAGGTGGACGAGGACACGGGCAAGGACATGGGCCTGATCCGCAACATGAGTGCGAGCGACCTGCACGGCCAGTACATCCTGTACATCGGCGCCGGGGCGGTGGCGGCCGGCGGCATCATCAGCATGTTGAAGGCGATGCCGGTGATCCTCGGCTCGATCGCCGCCGGGTTCCGCGACCTGAAGGCCGAGCGCGCCGCGGCGCGGTCCGGTACCGCCTCCGCGGTGCCGCGGACGGAGCGCGACCTGTCGATGCGCGTGGTGCTGTTCGGCAGCGGCGGCATGGTGCTGGCGCTGGCGGCGGCGCCGTCGCTGGGCCTCGGCTTCACCCCCGCCGGGCTCCTCGGCGCCGGCATGATCCTCCTGTTCGGCTTCCTGTTCGTCACCGTGTCGAGCCGGCTCACCGGCGAGATCGGCTCGTCGTCCAACCCCATCAGCGGCATGACCGTGGCGACGCTGCTGCTGACGTGCCTGCTGCTGCTGGTGCTGGGCGAGGCGGGGGTGCTGCCGCTGGGGAAGGAGACGAAGCTGCTGGCGCTGACGGTGGCGGCGGTGGTGTGCATCGCGTCGTCGAACGGCGGCACGACGGCGCAGGCGCTGAAGACCGGCTACCTCGTCGGGGCGACGCCGCGGGCGCAGCAGTACGCCATCCTGATCGGCTCGCTCACGTCGGCGCTGGTGGTCGGCGTCACGCTGCTGCTGCTGAACCAGGCCGGCACCACGTACACGAAGAAGGGGCTGCCGCCGACCAGGATCGACGCGGCGGCGCTGACGGCGACCGGCCACGTCCGCAGCGGCCCGTACGCGAAGGAGGACGCGGCGGAGTACAAGGTGCTGAACGTGGGCGAGAGCGAGGCGGGGGCGCCGGTGCCGCCGGGCCGCTACCTCGTCGCCGCCGACGGCAGCATCGCCTACCGCGCCGACCCGGCGGTGAACGGCAGCCTGAAGCAGGAGGACAACGGCGAGGAGGTGAGCAACAAGTTCAGCGCCCCGAAGACGCGGCTGATGTCGCTGATCATCAACGGCATCCTCGACCAGAAGCTGCCGTGGGATTTGGTGCTGATCGGCGTGCTGATCGCGCTGACGCTGGAGCTGGCGGGGGTGCCGTCGCTGCCGTTCGCGGTGGGGGTGTACCTGCCGCTGGCGTCGTCGACGCCGATCTTCGTGGGCGGGGTGGTGCGGTGGCTGGTGGACAAGCGGCGGAAGGCGCCGGACGAGGGCGACACGAGCCCGGGGGTGCTGCTGAGTAGCGGCTACATCGCGGGGGCGTCGATCGCGGCGCTGGCGGCGGCGTTCCTGGTGTTCGTCCCCGGCGCGGTGGCGGCGTTCGACCTGCGGTGGCTGGTGGGCGGCGTGTCGCTGAACGGGACGGCGTGGGCGGAGAGCAACGTGCCGGGGGTGCTGGCGTTCGTGGCGCTGGCGGCGGTGCTGGTGTGGGTGGGGGCTCGGAAGTAGTGGACAGTGGTCAGTGGCCAGTGGCCAGAAAAGACAAAACCCGGGACGAGCCCGGGTCGTTCTGAACTGTCCACTGCCCACTGTCCACTACTCAGCGTCGCTGCGGCCCGCTCGGCCGCGCCATCACGTCCGCCGCCCGCCGCTGGAACTTCGACATCTGCTCCCGCAGGCCGGCGTCGCCGCGCTGCAGCAATTCGAGCTCGTGCTGGATCTCGGCGCTGAGCCGCCGCAGCTCGGTCTCCTGCCGGGCCAGGATCGCCCGCTCGCGGGCCATGCCGACCTCCATCTCGCGCATCTGCGTCTCCAGCCCCTCCTCGTCCTCGCGCAGCTGCCGCCGCTCCTCGTCGAGCCGCCGCCGCTCCTGCGTCAGCTTGGAGTTCTCCTTCTCCAGCTCGTCGCCCCACTCCTCCAGCTCGGTCCGCGACTTGGCGACCGGCGGCGGCGGGGCGAGTTCGCCGCGCGCGATCTTCTCCTCGACCTCGGCCAGCTGCAGCGCCAGCTCCTCGACCTGGGCGTCCTTCTCGGCCAGCGCCGTCTCGTACTCCTTCTCCTTGACGGTGAAGTCCTGCTCGGCGCCGCTGGCCTCCTGGAGGAGCTGCTTCATCTCCTCGAGGAGCGACCGCAGCTCGCGGTTCTCGCCGCGGAGGCGCTGGATTTCGGCGAGCGGGGAGTCGTCGAGCGGGACGCCGCCGCTGCGGCCGGTGACGCCGCTGCCGCCGGACGGGCTCTCGGCGAGGCCGGCGAGGTGGCTGAGGGCGCCGGCGATGGCGCTGGCCGGGTCAGCCGCGGCCCCGCGGCCCGGGATCGGCGTGCGGCGGTTGACCGGCACCTGCGGCGGCGGCGGGGCGGGCTGCCGGGGCTGCGGCACCGGGATGGAGCCGGACTTGCCGCCGGGCATGCGCAGCCGGGCGAGGAGGTCGGTGCCGCTGCTGCTCGACCACGACCCGGACGAGGTCGGGGTCGGCGGCAGGTCGGCGATGTTGAAGTCGGGGGACGCCGCGGACGCGGCGATCGGCGGCGGGGTGGACGCCAGCAGCCGACGGCGGAGCTCGGCCGCGGACAGCGACGGCTCCGCGGGGGTGTTGGGGTCGGCCATGAGCACGGGACTCCGGGGGCCGGCCGGCGGGGCGGGGCCGGGGCGGTCCTTCAGATGGAACCTCAACAACCGTAGGTTGCGGGGGGGGCAAGTCAAATCAAATCGGGGTGTCCGGCCCGCACCAACCCCCCGGACCCGCACAACCGGC
>DASPHQ010001202.1:0-7755 GCA_035629595.1 Urbifossiella sp.
GGACGAGCAGGCCCGGGTCTACGCGGGGCTGCGGGCGGTGACGGAGCAACTGTTCGGCCGGGAGTGGCCGCGGGACCAGGCCAGTGGGGCGGGCGGGCACCTGCGGCTGGAGCGGGGCCTGGTCGATAGCGGCTGGAATACCGAGCTGGTGAAGCGGTTCTGCCGGCAGTCGCCGTTCGCCGCCCTCCTGGTCCCCTCGAAGGGCTTCGGCATCACGGCGACGGCCGCGCCGATGTCGGCCTGGGGGCGGAAGCAGGGGCAGCGGTGGTTCAACGCCCACTGCATGGTGAACCACGATCGGCTGTGCAACTTCGACTCGAACTACCACAAGTCTCAGGTCGCCAACCGGCTGCTCACACCGCCGGGCGGGCTTGGTTGCGTGTACCTCCCGTCCGGGGATCATGCTCATTTCGTGGAACACCTCGCGAGCGAATATCGGGTGACGGCCACCGCGGACCGGCAGGGGCGGAAGGTGGACGAGTGGAAGCTGAAACCGGGCGGGCCGGACAACCACTGGTGGGATTCCCTCATCCTGTCGGCGGTCGCGGCCACCACCCTCGGCGTGCGGTACAAGGCGCAGGCTGCTGCTGCCGCCGGGGCCGTCCCCGCGGCTTCTCCCGGCCCTTCCGGCGACTCCGGGAGCGCCCGCCGGGTCCCGGCCGCGCCGGTGGGTGGGAGCGGCGGGGCGGGGCAGAGGAAGGCGCAGGGGAAGGGGCGGAGGACGCTCGGAGAGATGATGCGCGAGAAACGAGCCGAAGCACAAGGAGCCTACCCGTGGATGAGTCGCTGACGCCGGACCAGATCGCCGAGAACGCCGCCGGGGCCGACCAGTTCGAGGTGGACGGCCAGACCGCCAAGCAGGTGCCGATCCCGGACCAGATCATGGCCGCGAAGTTCGCCGCGGCGAACAAGCCGTCGGTACGCCGCCGCCGCGGCGGGGTCCGGGTGGTCCGGTATGGGCTGGATGCGCCGCAGTAGACGCCGCGCCTCGCGGCAAAGATCCCATTATGGGTGACACGATCACGTCGCACGACCTGTCCCTTCTCCCGTCCCGCAAGCGGGTCCATACCGCTCCTGTCCCGCAGCCCCCGCAGCACTCGTCGCCCCGGCTCGGTGCCCGGTACGAGTCGGCCCGGTTCACCCAGGCCCAGCGGGGCCTGTGGGTCAACGCCGACGGGATGAGCGCGAACGCGCTGAACGACACCGGCACCCGCACCCGGTTGCGGAACCGGTCTCGCTACGAGGACCAGAACAACGGCTACATGTCGGGCCTGATCGGGGACCGGGCGAACGAGACGGTCGGCACCGGCCCGCGGCTCCAGCTCACCTTCCCTGAGACGGCCATCGACCCCGACTTCCAGCGGGAGGTTGCGGTCCCGGAGGACGCGGCGCACCAGGTCGAGCTGAAGTGGCAGGCGTGGTTCGAGGCCGTCGGCGGGCTCGACAAGCTGCTGACCATGGACGAGTCGGAGACGCGCGACGGCGAGGTCTTCGCCCTCCTGTTCGCCAACCCGGCCCTCGACCCGAAGGCCCCGCAGCTCGACTTCCGGCTGTACGAGGCCGACCAGTGCCACACCCCGGACCTCGCATTCACCGAGCCGAACGCGGTGGACGGCATCCGATACGACCGCTTCGGGAACCCGGTCGAGTACCACTTCCTGCGGCAGCACCCCGGCGATAACGGGATTCTGAACCTGTCGCCGCTTGAGTACGACAAGTACCGCGCCGACCGGGTCATCCACTGGTTCAAGCCGAAGCGGCCGGGGCAGGCCCGCGGGGTGCCGGGCCTCCAGTCGTCGCTCCCCCTCTACGGGCTGACCCGCGCGTACACGGCGGCGACCCTCGCGACGGCGCAGCGGCAAGCCTCGCTGGGCGGGACGATCGAAAACGAGCACCAGCTCCCGTTCGGGGACGACGAGGAGGACGACGCCGCGGACGGCCAGTTCCAGCCGGGCGAGGTGGTCCAGATCGGGGTTACGGAATTCTGGTCGCTGCCGGCCGGGGTGACGGCCAAGCCGTTCGACGCGACCCAGCCGACGACCCGGTACGGGGAGTTCAAGAACGAGATCATCACCGAGGCCGGCCGGCCGATCAACGCCTCCCGCCTCATCTCGACGGGTTCGGCGGCTGGCCTGAACTACGCGAGCGGGCGGTTGGAGCAGCAGTGGTGGCAGCGCGCCATCCGGCTGCGCCGCGCCCGCTTCGTCCTGCTCGTCCTCAACCGCCTGTTCCGGGCGTGGTTGAAGGAAGCCGCTCTCATCCCAGGGTTCCTGCCGGTCGTGCCGCCGCTGTCGGAGTGGCGGTGGACGTGGCGCTGGCCGGGCTTCGTCTCGATCGACCCGGTGAAGGACAACACCGCCAACCAGATCGCCCTGGAGTCGGGGCAGACCACGTTCGACCGCGTCTGCGGCGAGAACGGGGAGGACTGGCAGGAGGTGATGATCCAGCGGGCGCGGGAGCGGGAGAAGGCCCTGTCGCTGGGTCTGCCGGACCCGTTCGCGGCGGCGGCGAGCCCGGCCCCCGCGCGCACCCCCGGAGCCGCGCCCGCGGACCGAGAGCCGAACGAGGAGGAGCCCTCCGATGAATAGCGTCCCGTTCCTGGCTCGCGTCGAGGACTACCTGGGGGCCTGGTCCTACGAGCCGACGCGGTTCCTGATCCAGTTGGAGTGCCTGCGGGGGCTCGATCTCGTCGCACACATGCGGGCGGCCAAGGCGGTCCCGGCCCAGCCCACCCAAAGGGTGGGGGGTTCCGGCAAACCTCAGGTAGCGGTGGTCCCGGTGGTGGGCACGCTGATGAAGGGTCAGTCCTCCCTCGGCGGGTCCAGCACGGTGGCGCTGCGGCAGGAGATCCGGGCTCTGGCGGCCGACCCGGCGGTATCCGCGATCGTCCTGGCGATCGACTCGCCGGGCGGGACGGTAGCCGGGACGGCGGCCCTCGCGGCGGACATCAAGGCCGCCCGCCGGGCGAAGCCGGTGGTCGCGCAGATCGAGGACCTGGGAGCGAGCGCCGCCTACTGGCTGGCCTCGCAGGCGACCGCGGTGTTCGCGAACGAGAAGACGGCCCTGGTGGGGTCGATCGGCACACTCCAGACCGTGACGGACTCGTCGGCGGCGGCGGAGCGGGACGGGGTGAAGGTCTACCGCTTCGCCACCGGGCCGCTGAAGGGGGCGGGGACCGCCGGCACGGCGGTGACCGAGGAGATGCAGCGGTACTTCCAGGGGATGGTCGAGGCGGCCCAGGTCAGCTTCGACGCGGCGGTCGCTTCCGGCCGGTCCCTGAGCGAGTCGCGGCTGGCGAAGGTCAAGACCGGCGGGGTGTTCCTCGCCACCGAGGCCCAGGCGCTCGGCCTGATCGACGGGATTCAAAGCCTGGACCGAACTGTCGCGGAACTTTCGAGACGGTAACTACCCACACCGGAGATAGGCAGATGAACTTCGAGAGCTGGCTTGCCGCCAAGGGCTTCGACGCCGAGACGCTGACCGCGGGGCAGCGGATCTACCTGGAGTCGCAGTGGCGGGCGGAACAGACCCCCGCCGCCGCTGCGGTCACGGCCACCGCTACCGCCCCGTCGGGCGGCACGGCCAAGAGCTTCGACCAGACGATCGCCGACACCCAGGCCGAGCTCGGCCGACGGCAGGCGATCACCACCCTGGTCGCCGACTACCTTAGCAAGAAGCCCGAACTGGTCTCCACCCTGGAGCCCATCGGCCGGCAGGCCCTGGAAGGCAACTGGACCAAGGACCAGACCGAGCTGTACCTGTACCGGGCGTCGATGCCGGCCGGGCCGAGCTTCTACGCGCCGTCCAAGCCGAAGGTGGACGACGCGGTGATCGAGGCCGCCGTCTGCCGGGCCGCCGGCCTGTCGGCCGAGAGCGTCGAGGCGTCCTACGGGGACGCCACCCTCAGCGCCGCCGACAAGCACTTCCGGTCGGGCGTCGGCATCCAGCGGCTGCTCGTCCTGGCGGCGCAGGCCAACGGCTACCGGGACGCGGGGAGCGGGGATTGGGGGAAGACCCTGAAGGCCGCGTTCCGCGACCAGTTCGCCCAGGGGAACTACAACCTGACGGCCGGCCCCTCGACCATCGACGTGTCCACCATCCTGTCGAACGTCGCCAACAAGTTCTCGGTCGATGCGTTCAACGCGGTCGAGAGCGCGTGGCGGAAGATCACGGCGACCCGGCCAGTCGGCGATTTCAAGGAGATCACCGGAGTCGCGCTCACAGGGGACATGACCTACCAGGAGGTCGGGTCGGGCGGGGCGCTGAAGCACGGTACGCTGGGCGAGGAGGTCTACGGGAACAAGGCCAAGCTGTACGGCGTCCTGCTGGGCCTCGACTACAAGCAGCTCCGCAACGACGACATCGGCTCGTTTGCGAAGTCGAACCGGATGATGGGCCGGGGCGGGGCGCTGACCATCAACAAGGTGTTCTGGAAGGAGTACCTGGACAACGCCGCCTTCTTCACGGCCGGCAACGGGAACTACCGGGCGAACGCGGACGTGGCGATGACCCTGGACGGGCTCGCCGTCGCCCACAAGCTGTGGACGAAGCGGACCGACCCGCAGGGCGAGCCGATGGGGGACGTGGCCAAGTTCCTCCTGGTGCCGACCGGGTACGAGCTGGCGGCCAAGCAGTTCATGACCTCGACCCGCATTAGCAACGACGGCGGCGACGGCGAGGCGAACGTGCTGGCCGGGAAGTGGGAGGTGGTCAGCTCGACCTACCTGGACAACGCCGCCGTCCAGCCGGGGGCGGACGCGGCGGCCCGCGCGACAGCCGCGACCGCGGCGGCCCTCAGCTACTACCTGCTGGGCGACCCGAACGACCTGCCGGTCATCGAGACGGTCTTCCTGGACGGGAAGGAGATCCCGACGATCGAGTCCGCCGAGGCCAACTTCCACCAGCTCGGCATCGAGCTGCGCGCCCACCACGCCTTCGGCTGCCGCAAGCAGGAGAAGCGGGCCGGGTACAAGTTCAAGACCGCCGCGTAACCCCCAGCCTCCCCCGCGCCCGTCCCACCGACGGGCGCGTGGCGGGCTCCCCCAAACCACTCACCCCATAGGGAACAACCATGATCGGGACCAAGGTTCAGGACTGCTCGGCCCTCGACTACAAGCCGGAAGCGGACACCCCGGCCGGCACCTTCGTCGGGGTCGGCAACATCTCCGGGTTCGTCGCCACCGAGGTCGCCGCGGGCGACATGGGCGCGATCGAGCCGTGCGGCGGCCGGGGCTCGCTGGTGCGGGTGCCGAAGGTCGTCGGCGAGAGCTTCGACGCGGGCGACCCGGTCTTCTTCGACGACGTGCTCGACAAGGCGTCGATGAACCAGACCACTTCCGGCCACATCATCGGCTACGCCGTCCCGGCCGACGGGGTGTGGACCGACGGCGGCAACCCGGTCGAGGTCGCCGGGAATGCGGACACCACCGTCCTGGTCTATACCGGCACCGGGACCGCCACGTAACCGGGCCGCGAGCGGACCACAAACCGGACCGCAACGATGAACCTTCTCGCCAAGGGACAGGCCCTGCTCGTGCGGCTCCTGATGAAGGACGCCTCACCGGCCGGGCCTGTCACGTTCTCCCGCCTCCCGGTGGACGGGGCCGGGGTCGAGATCGACCTAACCGGCCGGTGTTGGGTCGGCCGGACCGTGTTCTCCCGCGTGCCGACCGACGGTGGCCCGGCCATCGTCTTCGGCGAGCGCGACTATCTGGTCCCCGTGGCCGTCCTGGGTGGCCCGCCGGGTGAGCATGATCGGTTCACGGAGGCGGGGGTGGGCACCTTCGAGGTGCTACCGGAGTTCGGCGAGGACTGCTGGCGGTACGCCGACCCGGCGCACACCATCTACCGCGTCCACACGAAGAGGCGGGATTGAGCCATGCCGCAGGCCCGCATCACACAGGTCCGGGACGCCCTCGCCGCGTTCATCGACGCGGCCTGGGATGAGGCTGTTGTGGCCGAGGCCCTGCCCGCCCGCGCGACGGCCGACGAGGTGATCGCCAAGTACCGCCTGGACTTCTCCCTCGACTCCTCGAAGCCGCTGACCTTCGAGGGCCGGAAGGTCTGCGTGTTCGTCGGCACCTACCAGGGGATTCCCGCCGACCGCGGCGAGGGCGCGAACGACTACACGCTCACCGTCTGGGTGTTGGAGCTGTACCGGGACCCGGCCGCACTGCCGGGTGCGCCGCAGGGCGCGCCGCCGGACGAGTGGCTGGACGAGCGGCTGTACTTCGCCGAGTGGCTGTGGAAGCGGGCGGGTAATCCCCGGACGGTCGAACTCCTCGGTTCCCTGTGGCCGCAGGAGGTAGGGGAGGTCGTTGCCCTCGACCCGGACCGGTTGGCCGAGCAGAAGCTGTTCATCTCGCAGTTCACGATCACCTTCCGCGAACACGCCGCCCCCTGACGGTCGCTAACCGCCGCCCCCTGACGGTCAAACTTTAGGTAGTGATCCCCCGGTTCCAGAACGGAGACAACGAATGCTCGCGCTCAACTCCAAAATCTACCGCAACACCGCCTCCCACGGCTCGCCGGCCTGGAGTGAGGTGGCGATCTTCGAGAACGTGCAGGTGAACCCGTCCTACGACAGGGGCGACGCGAACACCCGCGAGTCGCGTGCGAAGCGCGAGGCGAACACCCAGATGATGCTGGAGGTCACCGGCCGGCTCAAGGTCCGGCCGGCCGACGCGAACTACCAGGCGTTCGAGGACGCCTTCGTCGCCGACTCCGCCATCGACCTGTTGGTCCTCAACGGCCCGATCGACGATCCCGGCGTCAGCGGCTGGCGGGCCGACTTCGGCGTCCGCACCTTCACCGAGGATCAGGGCCTGGGGAACGTGCTGTACAAGGAGGTCACCCTGACCCCCGCCGACACCGACAACGAGGTGGTCGCGGTCCGGGTCGAGGGGACCGGCTCGGCCGAGGAGGCGGAAATCGGCGAGGGCTTCTAATGATCTCCGGGGGCATGAAGAAGCTCTTCTTCGACTCGAAGGCGGTGACGAGGGCTCTAGACCGGGGATCGGCTAGAGCCCTCGCTCGGTTCGGGCTCTACGTCCAGCGCGAGGACAAGAAGAGCCTGAAGTACGCCAAGGCTCCCTCCGCCCCCGGCGCGCCCCCGACCGTCCACCGGTCCCCCGGCTTCACCCGCGCCAAGAAGACCCGGAAGGGTGGGACCAGCCGGCAGAGGGTCTCGCCCCTCCGGGAGCTGACCTACTACGGCTACGACCCCTGGAACCGCTCGGTGGTGATCGGCCCGGAGGCGTTCCGCGGGTCGAAGATCGGGGCGGGAAAGGCCCCGCGGGTGATCGAGGAGGGCGGGGTCGGGCCGGTGGTGTCCGGGGGAAAGATAAAGGTAGGCCGCTACGCGCCCCGACCACACACCGGCCCGGCCTTCCGCAGGAAGCTGCCGCTGCTGCCGGGCCTCTTTAAGGACGTGATGTGATGACCCCGACGCAGAGTTTCGAGGACGCCAAGGGCCGGAAGTGGGAACTGCGGGTCACCGCCGGTCACGCCGTAGACCTCAAGGCCGCGGGCATCAACATCAACAAGGCCCTCACCGACCCCTCCTGGGTAGGGGTGCTGGTGGATGATGTCGCCCTCCTGGTCGCGGCCCTGCACATCGTCTGCAACCCCACCTCCAAGGGGGTGAGCCCGGAGGATTTCAACGACGGGCTGGACGGGTCCACTCTGGAGGCAGCGGCTACCGCGCTGGCACTCGCTATCGTCGGTTTTTTCCCGCGGTCGAAGATCGCGGGGGCG
>DASPHQ010001203.1:0-2930 GCA_035629595.1 Urbifossiella sp.
AGCCCGCACGCGGCGACGACCGCGACGAGCAGCCAGGCGGTGCGCCAGTTTTGGATCGGCGACTCGCGGCGCGCCAGGAACAGCACGCCCCACCCGGCGACGGCGAGGCCGAGCGTCATGGTGCCGCCGAGGACGCCGCCGTGGAGGTTCGTCCACAGCACGAACAGCGGGATCAGCCCGGCCAGCCGCCACGTCGTACACCGGCCGCGCTCGTAGTCGACGACGCACATCATCGTCCAGCCGAGCAGCGCGATCGTCGCCATGTGCGGCCGCACGAAGTAGTGGAACGCGCCGACGACGAGCGCCGCGCCGACCAGCAGCGCGGCCAGCATCGGCCCCATGCCGGACTGGAGGGCGCGGCGGAAGATCAGCGTGTACAGGGTGGCGACGAGCGCGGCGAAGCCGAGGAGCATGGCGTCGAGGCCGCCGGCGCGGTGGGCCAGCGCCATGAGCACCTCGGCGCCCCACTGCTGGGGGATCCAGGTGCGGCCGGCGAACGTGTACGTGAACGGGTCGGTGGTGGGGAAGCCGTGGTCGAGGACGAGCTCGCCGACCTTGACGTGCCACAGGGCGCCGGGGTCGTAGAACCCGCGCTCGCGGAACGCGACGAGGAGCAGGAGCAGGACCGCGAGAAAGAACGCCGCTTCCGGCCGCAGCAGCCGCCTCACTACTTCTCCTCCGTCGTGGGCCGACGGGGAAGTGTAGGACACGATTCAGGCGGGTGCTGAACGCGGGCGTGTGTCCCGGTAGCCGCGGGCTTCAGCCCGCGCCCACCTGCGGCGGAGTACCGGGAGCCACGCCCCACGGACACCGCCGACGCGGGCGCGGGCTGAAGCCCGCGGCTACCTGCCGACTCGCTCAGTCGATGACCGCCGGCAGCGCGAGGGTGGCCTTGTTCTTCGGCAGGAAGTACGGCAGGTTCAGGTGGTCGAGCTGGCGGCCGAGGTTCTCCAGCATGCTCTTGCGGATCGTCACGTCGTTGATCTCGTCGCTGAAGCTGCGCGACGAGCCGGCGTTGAGCGTGTCGCGCCACACCGGGGTCGCCTCCCCCGCCGCCCACAGCTCCAGCACCGCCGCCCCGTTCACCTCCGTCGCCCGCTGCCCCGTGTCCGCCCCCTTGAAGTCGAACCGCGACTGCCGGGCGTAGATCGGCAGGGTGTCGCCGGCCGACTCGGCCAGCTTCAGCCGCAGCACCGTCGGCGCCTGGGCCGCGACCGGGATGCCGTCGCGCCCGAGCCGCAGCGCCAGCGCCTGGCCCAGGATGTTGCGCGTCTCGGCCTCGTCGCCGCGCACCCCGGTCAGGCGCAGGTCGAGGGCGACCGGCCGGCCGGGGGCCAGGTCGGCGTCGGCCTTCGCGCCCATCGCCGCCAGCGACTCGCGGATCTGCGGCCACGGGATGTCCGCCGCCCGCAGCCGGTGCCCCGGCCAGCCGAACGCCCCGACCACCCGGCTCTGGTCCACCAGGTACGGCGCGGCGGAGCCGAGCCCGACTCGGACGGAGGCGACCACCCGCTTCGTGCCCCGGTCGAACACCGACCCGTTGACCAGCCACCCGGACGAGTCCGGGAGCCACTGCAGGGCGGCGTCGAGGCCGACCCACCGGGGCATCGGCACGGGCGCGTCCAGGACGATCTGCCCCTGCGGGCTCCACACGATCAGCCGGGGGTTCGGGTTGGTGGTGAACAGGGCCAGCTCCGACCCGTCGGGGGAGAAGACCAGCCCCTTCGCCGAGCTGAACACGCCGCGCGGGCCGAGCGGGCCGCCGCCGGCGGGGGCGGCCAACACCTTCTGCTTCCCCGTCTTGGTGCCGACGACCACCAACTTGTCGCCGGCGATGGCGGCGAAGTGGGTGCCGTCCGGGGTGAAGGCCAGGTCGCCGTGGCGGACCTGGCGGTGCGGGCTGGTCAGCCCGCCGGCCTTCTTGCCGGTGGCGAGGTCCCACACGTCCATCACCCCCGCGTGCCGGCCGCCGACGATCAGGTGCGTGTTCGCGTAGAACGCCATCACGTCCGGGTACACCCCCTTCGCGGCCGGGACGGTCAGGAGCATCTTGCCGGTGTCGGTGGCGCACACGTACACCGGCGTGTCGGGGACGTTCTTCCCCTTCTCGGTGAAGGCGACGAGTTTCCCGTCGTGGGTGAGGACGGGGCGGGAGTTCTGGTCCGGCCGGAGCGGGAGGCGGCCGGCCGGCTCGAACGTCTTGAGGTCGTACAGCTCCTGGCCGACGAGCACGACCGGGCACCCCGGCGGGCCGAACGCCACCACCTCGGTCCCCTTGAGCACGATGCCCGGGTTGGCGCCGCGGCCGGCGGGCGCTTTCTTGTCGCCGGGGGCGGGGTCGTCAGTCCAGCTCGGGGCCGGCTTCGCCTTCCCGCCCGGCTGCGGGAACGGGCTGGCGTCCTTCTTCTGGCCGGGCTGCGGGAAGGGAGTGCTGTCGCGGTCGCCCGCCGGGCGGGGGAAGGGGGTGCTGTCGCGCTCGTCGTCCTGGGGCGTGTTGACGCGGCGCGGGGGCGGTTGGGGTTCGGGGTCGGCGGCGGCCTGCTCCGGGGCGGGCTTCTTGCCGCACCCGATGACGACGACGAGGAGCGCGGCCGCGGGGAGGAGTCGGGTGGGCATGCGAGTCGACTCGGGGGAGGGAGCGATGGAAGGTGTATTCCAGCAGCGCCGACGGCGGTGGTCAAGGACGGTGAGCCGGCTGCGGCTCGGGGCTTGAGCCCGGAGGGCGTCGGTGTGTAGCCCGGGGTGCAACCCCGGGTGGGCGACGGCGTGAATCCGGGAGTAACGCGGCGCGAGCTCCGCCGTAGGTCGCCCGGGGTTGCCAACGAATTGCAAACGTGGTGGGGGAGAGTTCTCTTTGCTCACGGAATCGCTGAGGTTTGGGGCTGTCAGGCGGGTTTTAGATCGACCCAAGTCGGACGATCCGCCCGCAG
>DASPHQ010001204.1:0-8052 GCA_035629595.1 Urbifossiella sp.
CGCTGTTCGAGGTCGTGGACACGCTGCAATGGCCGGCGAAACACGGGGCGGGACGCGGCGGCGTCGAGCCGCTCGCGGGCCAGTTCCAGCCGGCGGTCGATCGCCTCGCGGAGGCGGGTGTCCAGGTCGCGGACGTCGGCGAGGAGTTCGAGCCGGTGCGGCGTCAGGGCCACGACCGCGGCGCTCGGAGTCTCGGCCCGGAGGTCGGCGACCAGGTCGGCGACGGTCACGTCGGTCTCGTGGCCGATCGCCGACACGACCGGCACGACCGACTGGAACACGGCGTCGGCGACGGCCTCCTCGTTGAACGCCGCGAGGTCTTCGGAACTGCCCCCGCCGCGGCCGATGACCACGGCGCAGAGCGACAGCCGACCCGAGGTGTGAAGCCGGTTGAGTTCGCGGAGCGCGACCGCCACTTCTTCCGCGGCGCCGGTCCCCTGCACGCGGCTCGGGCGGACGATCACGTCGGCGCGCGGCCAGCGCTGGGCGAGGAGTTCGAGCATGTCGCGGACGGCGGCCCCGGTGGCGCTGGCGATGAGGGCGACGCGCTTCGGGTACTTGGGGAGCGTGCGCTTGCGGCGCGGGTCGAAGTAGCCGCGGGCCAGGAGCTTTTCCTTGAGCTGCCGCAGCGCCAGTTCGGCGGCGCCGACGCCCTTCGGCTGCAACTCCTCGACCTGCATCTGAAGTTCGCCGCGCTGGTCGTAGACCGTGAGGCGGCCGCGGGCGATGACCTCCATGCCGTTGCGGGGCTCGAACCGCATCCGCAGATTCACGCCACGGAACAGCACCGCCTTCAGGGTCGCGGCGGCGTCCTTGAGGGTGAAGTACATGTGGCCGGAGGACGCCTTCGTGAATCCGGTAATCTCACCGGCGACCCACACGGCGGAGAACTTCGCCTCGACCGCGCCGCGCAATCGGGCGACGAGCGTGGACACGCTCATCACCTCGCGGTCGGTCGGCGGGGCCGCGGTCATGGGGTCGTCACCCGGGCCAGGATCAGGGGGTCGCCCTGCTGATCATACATCCACCGGACGAGCGCACCAGTCCGGTTCGCCTCCCACTCGCGCCACTCGGCCTCGACGAGGACCACGTGGGCGTGTGGGGGAAGGTTTGCGGGCGAGCTCAACTTGCGGGTCGGGCGGCCGTAGTAGAACAGGACGCCCTCGTCCTTCAGCTTGAGGAGGAACAGCAGTTCGCCGGCGGGGACGAGCTCGCGGAGGACGGCGGCGGTGGCTTCGGCGTCGCGGCCGGCAGTGCGACGTGGGACGACGACCTCGACGAATGTGACTTTCGCCGCGAGCCAGAGGGCGAGGAAGGCGGCAATACAGGTTCCGCCGCTTGCGGCGGTGCAACGCACGTCCTGCAACGCCGCGAGCGGCGGAGGTCCGCGCCACCAGTCCAACAACCCCATCACCCCGAGCCCCATCAGGGCCGGGCTCACCGGCAGCGCGTAGCGGACGTTGTGGTTCGGGACCATCGCCCAGAACAGGAGGTTCGGCCACGCCCAACAATGGAGGAACACCAGCAGCCGCCGGCTGCGGTCGTCCCAGCGGGCCGCGAAACCGCGTCGCAGGGTTCGCAGGGCGAACAGCGACAGCGGCAGGTGCGCCGCCCACACAATCAGCGGGTACGTCACCACCTCCGACCACGGATAGCCCTTCGCAGCCGACTTCGGGGCGAAGCGGTAAGCGGCTTCTTTCCGCACGGTGTCGGCGAGCGCGTCCCACCCGACCTGTTGCGTGACGAGCGCCGCCCACCCGACCACGGCCGCGACCGCGACGACAGTCGCGGTGAGGAACGGCCAGCTGACGAGGAGCCGCAGTTGGCGACGCCAGGCGAGGAGCGGCACGGCGGTGAGGGCGAAGAAGGCAGGTGCGGTCCACTTCGTCAGGGTGCCGGCGGCGACGCAGAGGAGACAGAGCTGGGCGAGGCCCACCCGTTGCCACGGGTGGGCGTTCTCGCGTTGTTCCACTTCAACCCAACAATGGAACGCGACCAGTGCGGCCGTCACCCACCCCACCAGGGTCATGTCGATCTCGGCGCTCGGCGCCTTGTCGAGCCACAGGATCGAGCACGGGACGAGGAGCCCCGCGAGCAGCCCGACGCGGTCGCCGAGCGCGCGCCGGAACAGGCCCGCCATCAGGAGCACCGCGAGCGTGGCCGCGACGGCGGAGGGAAGCCGCGCACTGACCTCGGTGACGCGGCCGGTCGGGAGCGAGGCGAGGCCGATGGCGGCGTAGTGGCCGGGCGGCTTGGTGAGGAACGGTTCGCCGTGGAGGACGGGGTACAGCCAGTGCCCGCGGAGGCACTCGGCGCCGATGATGGCACGGAGGGATTCGGTGCGGTACAGCGGTCCGGCACCGAGGCCGTAGAGGAACAGGACCGCGCACCACCCCAGAAGCAGGACCGGGGCGAGCGACGGTCGCGGCAGCGCGAGTCGGACGGCGGTGCGGGGAGTGCCGCGGATGGGGCAGCCTCCGTGCTGCTCAATGGGGTCGGCTCGCCACGTCGGCGACGCTCACAACGGCTCGACCGGTAAGCCGAACGTCTCCGCCACGGCCGCGTTCGTCACCCTCCCCGCGCGGACGTTCACCCCCACGGCCAGACCGGGGTTGTCCTGCGCGGCGCGGTCGACGCCCTTGTTCGCCAGCTGCAGGGCGAACGGGAACGTGGCGTTGGTCAGGGCATACGTGCTGGTGCGACCCACGGCGCCGGGCATGTTCGTCACGCAGTAGTGGACGATGTCGTCCACCATGTACGTCGGCTTGGCGTGCGTCGTCGGGCGGCTCGTCTCGAAACAGCCGCCCTGGTCGATGGCCACGTCGATCACGACCGCCCGCGGCGGCATCCGCTTCAGGTCCTCGCGGCGGACCAGGTGCGGCGCCCGCGCCCCTGGGATGAGCACCGCCCCGATCACCAGGTCGGCCCACGGCAGCACGTCCAGCAGGTTGTGGCGGTTCGAGAACAGTGTCGTCACGTTCCGCGGCATCACGTCGTCGAGGTAGCGCAGGCGGTCGAGGTTCACGTCGAGGAGAAACACGTTCGCCCCGAGCCCGGCCGCGACTCGGGCCGCGTTCGCACCGACCACACCACCACCGAGCACGACCACGGTGGCGGGGGCGACGCCGGGGACGCCGGCGAGGAGGATGCCGCGGCCCTCGAAGGGGCGCTCCAGAAACTTCGCCCCCTCCTGGATGCTCATGCGGCCGGCGACTTCGCTCATCGGCGTCAGCAGCGGCAGGCCGCCCTTCGTGTCGCGGATCGTCTCGTAGGCCACGGCGGTGACGCCGGACGCCATCACGGCGCGGGTCAGCTTCTCGTCGGCGGCGAAGTGGAAGTAGGTGAACAGTGTCTGCCCGGGACGCATTAACGGCCACTCCTCGGGGAGCGGCTCCTTCACCTTGATGACGAGGTCGGCGCGGCCCCACACGTCGGCCGTGGCCGGCACGATCTCGGCGCCGGCGGCGGCGTACTGCTCGTCGCTGATACCGCTGCCGTCGCCGGCGTGGGTCTGAACGAGGACGCGGTGGCCGGCGCGGGTCAGCTCCTCAGCGCCGTTGGGCGTGAGGGACACGCGGTACTCGTCCGCCTTCACCTCGCGCGGGACGCCGACGATCATGGGGTACCTCCGGTGCCGGGGATTGTCGGGGGAGTCGAGAGGTGGAATCAAGGGCAACCGTTTCGGGGCTTCGCCGCTTGCGGCTTCGCGCTGCCCAGCGCGAAGCCGCAAGCGGCAGCGGTTATTTCCGCCCGAGCTGCTGGACTTCCTTCCACACGTCGCCGTAGGCCTCCTTGTCGAACGGCGGGCAGCCGGTCGGGTACTGACCGAGCGGGTGGTCCTTCGCCCGCATCAGTGCCGTGCAGTAGCTGAACGTCCGGCACACGCGCTTGCGGTCGAGCTTCCCGTGGTCGCGGAGTTGTCGCACCCAGTCCGGCTGTGCCAGGCTCGCCCGGCCGACGCCGACCAGGCTGATCCGCCCGTCGCGGACGTTCGCCGCCCCCGCCTGCGGCAGAAACTCCTGCAAGTAGCTGTAGCCAGTCCCCACGACTGCAAGCCCCGGGTTCGCGGCCTGGATGGCGCCGGCAATCTTGAAGTGCCGATCGACGCCGAGCAGCGGGTGCTCGGGCGACTCGTAGCCGTCCGGCGGAGGGTACTCGAACGGCCGGCCGAAGTGCGGCTGCGCATACGGGTTGCCCAGCGCGATGTTCACCAGCGACACGCCGAGCTGCCGCATCTCCTGCACCCAGCGGATCGGCTCCGTCAGGTCCGGCGTCAGTGGGTCGTCGGGGTTCAGACCCCAACCGTTGACGACGGGCGTCGCGAAGGCGTCCGGCTCGCCGTCGCCACTCGCGGCCTTGTGGAAGGGGACGCCGTCGAAGCCGTTCATCCGCGTGGCGATCACGACGTGTGCCGGCACCGCCGCCTTGACCGCGAGGATGATCTCGCGCGCCAGCCGCGTGCGGTTCTCGAAGCTGCCCCCGTAGGGGCCGGGGCGGTTGCGGGCGCCGAGCAACTCGCTCAGCAGGTAGCGGTGGCACTGCTTCACGTCGAGGAAGTCGAACCCGACGGCGACCGCCAGCTTCGCCGCCGCGACGTAATCATCGACGAGCCGCTTCAGGTCGTCGTCGGTGAGGAGCGGCGTGTCGGCGGTCACCTTGTAGCGGCCGACCAGCAGCGGGTCGTGCGTGGCGATGAGCGGGCGGCGGTAGCTGTAGCGGCCGGAGTGCGTCAGTTGCAGGCCGAACAGCAGGTCCGAATCGTCGCCGTTCCCGGCGCGGTGGGCGACGCGACAGTTTGCGACCATCCGGGCGAAGTCGTCGCGGGTGTGCTCCGCGAGCCAGATTTGGCGCGGGTTCATGCGGCCGTCGTCGGTGACGGCGCACGCCTCGCCCCAGATCACCTTCGCGCCGCCGTCCCCGAAGCGGACGTAGCGGCGAAACGTCAGCTCACCGGGCCGGCCGTCGGGCTCGCCATCGCACCCTTCCATCGGGTGAATGCACCAGCGGTTCCCGGCCTTGCGCGGGCCGACCGCCAGCGGTGCGAACAGCGGCGCCAGATCGTCGGTGAAGCGCAGGTCGATGCCGAGGCGGGCGTTCTCGGCCTCCAGATCGGCGACCGACTTGTACTTGAAGAACCGGGCCATGCTGCACCGGGGGCAGGAGCCAGGAGACAGGGAACAGGATACGGGACTGGGTCACCGGCTGGTGGGGTCGATGTCGCCCGGCTCCTGTCTGCTGTCTCCTGGCTCCTGTCCCCCGGCCGGCGGGTAGAAGAACAGCGCGAACGCCACCGCCACCACGGTACACACCGCGAGCGGTACCAGCCAGACGGCGTGCCAGTCGATCTTCGTGCCGACGCGGTGGCCGTCCACGACGGCGGCGGCGAAGGCGTTGCCGACCCACACGCCGACGCCGCCGGACACGAACGTGATGATCCCCTGCGCGCTCGCCCGCAGGTGCGGCGGCGCCTCGCGGTCGAGGTACGTCGAGGCAACCAGCAGGAAGAACGTGTAGCCCATGCCGTGCATCGGCACCCCGATCGCCACGACCGCGGGCGTCCACCCGGCCGCCATCACCCACCCGCGCACGGCGTAGCCGCCGAGGCCGACGAGCATCAACCCCTTCATCCGGTCGCGCGGCCGCAACAGGGGCAGCGCGAACATGCAGCCCACCTCGATCACCTGCGCCACCGTCATCACCTGTTCGGGCTTCGGCACGCCGTGGTCGGTGAGGTACCGGTGGCCGTACACGACGTAGAACTGGTTCATTGCCGTTGTCACGAACGCCACCAACACGAACACCACGAACGACCGGTCGCGGAACAGCACCAGCGCCCGCAGCCCGAACAGGTCGGCGACCGACCGGCCGGACCCGAGCGGCGGGGTCCGCGGCAGCGTGAAGGCGTACACCCCCACGACGAGTGACCCGGCCGCGGCGAGGTACAGCACGTCCGACGACACGGCCCGGAATAACTGCCCCACCGCCAGCCCCGCGGCGATCCAGCCGACGGTGCCGTACAGGCGGACGCCGGCGAACCGGCGCTCGGGGTCGGCGAGGTTGCGCAGGCCGATCACGGTGGTCAGCGTCATCGCCAGCTGCATAAACACGCAGTACGCGAGCATCAGCGCGAACAGCCGGCCGAAGGTGACGGCCGCGACCCGGCGGACCTCCGCGTCGTCGTTCACGCGGTCGAATTGCTCGGACGTCAAGGCGCCATCACGAACCGCCGCAGCCTCGTACGCGGTCTCGGCCAGCGGGGCGTTTTCGTCGCACCACGTCGCGGCGGCGAACAGCAGTCCGGCACACAGCAGGCTGGACACGCCCAGGACGAGCTCGGCACGAAAGAGGCGGTCGGTGAGGAGACCGATGACGAGCGGCGCGAGCATGCCGCCGAACGCGAACGACGAGTACAGCCAGCCGACTTCCTGGGTGGTGAAATTGAGGCCGCCGCGGGTCGGGGCGGACATCAGGTACGTGGACAGGGTGGGAACCCACGCCCCGAGCCCGAAGTAGAACAGCAGCATCATTACCGCCAGCCGGGCCGGCACCGCCCGCCCGCCCGCCCCGTGTTCGCCCACCTCCCCGCCCCTTCCCTGGTTGTGTCCGCCGCCCGAGCCTCGTAGACTCGCCGCAATGGCCTGTTTCCTGTGCGTCCTCGTCGTCGCCCTGCCGCTCGTCGTGACGGCCGGCGCGGCCGTCATGCGCGCCGCCGTGGGGCTGGCCAACCGCGTCCTCGGCCGGGCGGTCGAGGACCGGGACTACGGCTACGCCGAGGACGACTACTACCTGCCGCCGTGGCACGCCACGGCCGTTCCGCTGCCGGGGTTCGGGAAGGCCGTGGGGATCGTGGCCGTGGTCGCGCTCGTGGACCTCGCCGCCGGTTACGGCCTGTCGATCGTCGCCGAGCAAGCCCGCGGGCTGGACGGGGACGCACGACGGATCGTGTTCGGTGCCGCGGCGCTGGCGTCGGCCTTCCTGATCCAGACGGGCATCTTCAAGCTCCTCCTGCCGACCACGTTCCCGCGGGCCAGCCTGGTCGCGGCGTTCGTGCTGCTCCTGGGCGTGCCGCTCCTGCTGGTCGCCGGCGGCCTGGCGCTCGTCGGGCTGAACGCAATCGCCCCGAACATGGGGCGGTAGCGACCGGCACGGAACCGGAGAGTGTTCTACGTTCGTGGTGCCGCCTCGTCCCGCACCCCGAACCCGCCGGCACCCATGGCGCTCATCGTCGGCCTGATCCTCCTCGCCTGTACGCTCGTCCTCATCTACGTCGGGCTGCGGATCGGGGCGGCGATCCTCCGAACGTCCGTCCGCCTCACCAACGCCGTCCTCGGCGGCCGCGACCTCGACGAGGACGACTACCGCCACCGGGCGTCGGCCTACGAGGCCATTCCCCGGCCGAAGTCGCTCGGCGGCATCCGCATCCCGGTCCCGGGGGTCGGGTACGCCATCCTGGTAAACATCGTGTTCACGGTCGTGTCGTGGGTGTTCCAGATCGGGGCGTTGTTCGCGGCTGTGATCTTCTTCGGCCTGGCCCTCCCCGAGCGGACCGAGGCGCCGGACCTCGTCGCGCTCACGGAATCACTTGGCACGTTCGCCGTCAGCCTCGGGGCGGGTCAGCTCGCGACGGTCGTGGTGCTGAAGTACGCCCTGCCGACCACGTTCTTCCGGGCGGGCGTGGTCGTTGTCTGGCAGCTGGTGATTTGCGTCCTGATCGGCGCGGCGCTGGTGGGCGGCCTGTTCGCCCTCGGGGCGATGAACGGCGGCCCGGTGTCGGTGCCGATGCGGTCGGGCGGCGGGTGGGTCTGATACCGAATCCGATTGATCCGTCGCCATTCGCCGCAAGTGCCGTCCGGGCAAGGACTCGGGTCGTGCCCGGCACGGCGGCGTCGTTCCAACAGTGATTCCTCCAGACGACTCAATAGAGTCGCTGCACATTAACCGGTTGAGCTCATAGGGTGTGGGGATGACCCACACCGACCGCCTCCGCAAGTCGGCCGACGCCTTCCGCCGACTCACCGGGATCACCCCGGCCGCGTTCGACCGCCTCCTCGC
>DASPHQ010001205.1:0-2015 GCA_035629595.1 Urbifossiella sp.
GTCTGGTTGTCGGCGATGCGGTACGCCCGCGCCTGCTCGGCCGTCAGCCCGCGGGCGACGTGGACGGGCACCTCGGTCATGCCGAGTTTCAGCGCCGCCTTGTACCGGGTGTGCCCGACCACGATCACGTCCCGCTCGTCCGCCACGACCGGCTGCTGCCACCCGAACTCCCGCAGCGACGCCGCCACGGCATCGACCCCGGCGTCGTTGTGCCGCGGGTTCTCGGGGTAGGGCTTGAGTCGCCCGACCGGCCACATCTCCACGTCCATCGGCCACCTCCTCCACGCGTGTGCGTTGTCCCGCACCCATCTCTGTTGCCCGCGCCGGCGAAAAGTGTCCAACTCGCCCGCGGCTTTCCCCGACCGGGAACTACTCCCGGCCCGACCGAAGTGTCCGCGGATTGTTCCGATTCGCTGGGAATCGATGGAAAAACTCGCTTCTGCGCTGGATGTCGGCGGGCGGCCAAGCGAATGTGTCACACCCCGGCCGACCGGCCGGGCGACACTCACGGGAGACGCACATGGCGACGAAGGCGAAGGCGGGCCGAGCGGCAAAGGGCACGGGCGCGAAGGGCACGGGCGAGAACGCGACGGGCGCGAACCCGGCGACGGCGGTTGTGGTGGCGGAGCGCACCCCGCCGGCCGAGGGGAAGCTGAGCGCCCTGGCCGCGGCGGCGAAGGTGCTGGCCGAGGCCGGGACGGCGCTGACGTGCAAGGAGCTGGTCGGCGTGATGGCGGCGAAGGGGTACTGGACGAGCCCCGGCGGGAAGACGCCGGAGGCCACCCTCCACGCCGCCATCAGCACCGAGATCAAGAAGAAGGGCGACGCCGCCCGGTTCCGCAAGGCCGCGCCGGGGCGGTTCGCGGCGGCCGGCGCCCCCGGCACCCTCCCGCCGGCCACCGCCGGGCGGAAGGCCGCGGGGCGGAAGCGGACAGGGGCGCCCGCCGATCCCGTCGCATAACCGCGGCCCGCTCCCTCACCCCGGGACGGGGTCGTACACGACCCACGGGAACCTGCGGACCAGGTCGAGGCCGGCCCGCGCCCAGTCCTCCCGGTCGCACCGCACCCACTCGGGCAGCCCCCACGCGAACAGCACTGTCATCGCCGGTTGCCGGAACGCGAAGGCGCGGGGCGGCGGCCGCCGGCGGGTGGGGAACCGGATCGCGGGCGAGAAGTAGTCCTGGTTGTACGCCTCCCGGTCCGCCTTCCGGGTGAGCGTGGTCACCGCCGGCGGCAGCCACCGCCGCCAGTCCGCGAGCAGGGCCGCGTACACCCAGTCGATCTGCGCCTGGTAGCCGGCCGTGTGGCGGCCGGCGTAGGCGTCGACGGCCAGCTGCCGGCGGGCGAACTCGGCGAGCCCGGCGACCCCCTCCGCCTCCAGCCGCGCGGCCACGGCGGTCACGGGCTCCTCCCGCTCGGCGAGGACGTCGGCCCGCAGCCGGCGCTCGGCGTTGCGGCGGGGCCAGTCGAGCCGGACGGCGGCCGCGCGCTCGGGCTGGTCGTGGTCGTCGAGCCAGTCGGCCAGCACTGTCCGCGGGGTGTCAAGGTGCGGTTCGGCCACCACCGCGGCGATCATCGTCGTCTCGTCCGTCATCGGTGCCTCCTCGTTGAGTGGGTCGCGGCGTCGCGCCGACGGACCCCGAAGTACTCGGTCGTGATCTGCTGCTGACGTTGCGCCCCGCCGTTGCGGCCGGTCGGGTCGTCACCCGCCCCACGTCGGCCCCGCGCTCACCTCGACCTCGACCGGGACGGGGCTGACGAGCGGGGCCATCCCGTCCACCATCGCCACCCGCAGCCACACCGCCGCCTCCTCCTCCCGGTCCGCGTCGCACTCGACGACGATCTCGTCGTGGACGACCAGCACCGGGAACGCGCCCGGGCACTGCCCCCGCCGCTCCCACAGGAGCGCGAGCGCCCGCTTCAGCCCGTCGGCACTGGACCCTTGGATCGGCGTGTTCAGCTTCTCCGTGTACCGCGTCACCCCGAGCCGCCGGCGGCCGGCCAGCGTCCGCGTG
>DASPHQ010001206.1:0-2017 GCA_035629595.1 Urbifossiella sp.
CGAACCCGGCACGAACTCCAGTCGGCCGCTCAGGCTGTCGCTCACCACCACGTCGGACACCGGCTTGCTGCCGCTGTTGACGTAGCGCAGGGTGATCGTCACCACGTCGCCCGACTTCACCACGCCGTCGGCGTCGATCACCTTCGACACGGTCAGCGGGCAGCCGGGGTACCACGTCAGCACCTCGGGCTCCACCACCGCCCCGGTGACCGCCACGCCCTCCACCTGGCCGATGACCGACGGCCGCGCCCCGCCCATGAAGAAACCGACGCCGGTGATGCCGATGTACCCCATCGGCCGCGACCGGCCGACGACCGCGTCGGGCCGCTCCCGGCCGATCTCGGCCATCGCCGCCAGCCGCTCGCGCGTCAGCTGCGCCGCCACGAGGTTCGCGTTCGCCGCCAGCGACACCGGCACGTCTATCGTGTTCGGCCCGATCTCCGTCCGCTGGATGACGAACCGCGGCACGCACAGGCACACCATGTTCGAGGTCGTCACGCGGCGCTTGCCGTCGAGCGTGTACTCGACGCCCACGTCGGTGGGGTCGAGTCCGCCGAGCCGGCCGGCCGGGCCGATGCCGAGCGGGGCGCGGCGGTCGCCGCCGTCGACGAAGCACTCGCCGACCGGGCCGCGCGGGCCGGCAATGGGGTCGTAGAACCGGCCGACCGCGAAGGGCAACTGCGGCGGCGCCAGCGGCGCCCGCAAGAACCGCTCGCCCGGCGCCAGCACGGTGCCGTCGACCGCCGTCGCCTGGAGTTCCGCCGCGGGGGGCGTCTTGCCGCCGAGGCGGACGATGGCGACGAGCCGGCCGTTGGCGATCGCCTCGCGCACCGCCTCCTCCTCGGAGTCGGCCGGCACCTCGATCGGGTTCGCCAGCCCGAACTCGGTGGGGATCGCCTTGTCAGGGTCTTCGAGGTAGATGGCCTTCATCACGACGCCGCCGGCGAGGGCGCGGTCGATGTCGGCCTGAGTGAACAGGAGTGGCGCGGGCCAGTCCATGTACCGCATCCCGGCGCGCGGCACGAGCACCCCGCGGACCTCGATCTCCGGGTACAGCACGCGGCCGGGCGGCTGGTACGGCAGGTTCGACAGTTCGAGCCGGTAGACGTAGCCCGGGCGGAAGCCGAACAGGGCCGGCGCCTCGTGCATCCGGGCGAAGCCGCTGCCGGGGTTGGCCGTGACGCGGACGCCCGGCGGCGCGAGCACCCGCGCGGCCAGAAGCGGTGCCGGCACGGGGAGGCCGCCCCCCGGCTGCGGCGCGGCCATCATCGGCGCGGCGGCAGTCGGCTGCGGCAGCGGCTGCTGCCCGACGGCGAGCGACCCGACCAGCGTGAGAAGTCCGACCTTCATGGCGAACCCTTGCGAAAAAAACCCACGGACGCCGGTCCGCGGGCTTCGGGTGGTGCGCTGACAAAGCCCGGGGACGGCCGTCCCCGGGCTTTCGCCCGAACGACTCAGCGCGCCGCCGGCCGCGGCTGGACCGAGATCGGCAGGGCGGCCGGGCCGACCGGGCCGCCCGGCAACGCGCTCGACGGCGGCGGCACGGCCGGGCCGGGGACCGGGGCGCCCGGCGGGACGACCATCACGCCCGGGGGCGGGGCCATCAGGCTCCCCGGCGGGGCGTTCATCGCCGGGGAGATGCGGTTCTCCAGGTCGATGTTGCCGAGCCGGGTCACGGCCAGGATGGTGCCGCGGCGCTGGGCCTCGGCCACCGGGTCGGCCCCCGGCTCCAGCCGCGTCGAGACGATCTCCTCCAGCCCGCCCACGGCCGCGAAGTCCTGGAACTGCGGGTCCGGCAGGTACACCACCTTCACCACCAGGTTCCCCTCCGTCGCCTGGCGGAGGTCCTCGTCGGAGAACGACACCGGCACCGACGCGTGGGCCAGGAACGTGACCGTCCGCGGCGTCGCCGGGGCGACCTCGAGCGTCGGGTACAGCGGCCGCGGCAGCAGCCGCGGGTGCGACAGACGGAGCCGGTACACCTGCCCCTGAACGAAGTTGTACCGCACGTTCGGCG
>DASPHQ010001207.1:0-2096 GCA_035629595.1 Urbifossiella sp.
GAACGCCGCCAGCGCGTCGGCCTCGACCGCCGCGTACACGTCGCGCGGCAGCTTCGCGGGCGCCTCGTAGCTCACCACGCCGTCCCACGCCCGCTTCACCTCCAGGCTGTACACGAACTCCGCCGACGGCTCCTTCGGCACGACGCGCATCACGCCCAGCGGCTGCGGCGGGTCGTTCCCCACCATCCCCACCGTGACCTCGTCGCCGACGATGAACTCCTCGACGAGCGCCGGCTGACGGTACTCCTGCCACAAAGCCACGACCGCGGGACCGAACTCCGCGGGCGTGCGCACCAGCGCCGTGCGGCGGATGCCCTTGCTGCTCCCCTCCAGCGCGGGCTTCACGATCACGGGGCAGGTCAGGCCGGCGGCCTCGAGCAGCGCGGGGAACTCGGCGTGATCGCCGTCGTATACGTCGGTGGGCGGCGGGATCGTGAACCCCATCGGCACCGTCAGCCCAGCGGCCTCCACGACGCGGCGCGTCATGTCCTTGTCGAGCGCCACGGCGAGGGCGAGCGGGTCGGAGCCGCTGACGGGGATGCCGAGCATCTCGCACACCGCCGGCAGTCGCGCTTCGCGCGAGCGCGACACGCCCTGCCCTTCCGCGAAGTTGAACACCAGGTCCGGCGGGTCGGCCATCACGGCTTCGAGGAACGCCCGACCGTCGCCGAGCGAACGGACCTCGTGGCCGAGCGAACGCAGCACGTCGGCGACGGCCTCGACGGTGGCGGGCGAGTCGAACTCCTCCGCCCAGTCGTCGCCGGCGCCGGGGGGCGGGGGGCCGTCGGGCTTCAGCGTGCAGGCGATGCCGACCTTCATGGCGTCCTCCAACGCAGACAAGGCGAGCGGCCCGCGTGAGCGGGCTGTTTCTTGGGCCGCGAGTCGCCCCAAGAAACAGCCCGCTCACGCGGGCCGCTCGACTTCGTTCTCATTACCCGTTCGACGCGGCGTGGTGGCCGTTCATCACCGGCAGGGGCAGGATGCCCGGCGGGCCTTCGCGCTCGCCGCCGCAGCCCACGTCGTAGCCCGGATCAACCACGTCGAGCTTCCGGCGGCGTTCCATCCGCTCGTTCCCCTCCGGCATCAACTGCGTCGCGTCCCCCTGCAGCAGCGCGCTGACGCCGCGCGTCCGCGGGCCGGCCGCCGGCGACAGGCTCGGCTTGTCCTCGGCCTGGTAGCGGATCAGCATCCCCTCGTAGTTCCGCAGCACGACCGCGTCGTCGGACATGCTCACGAGGTAGTTCGGCATCATCGGGATCTTGCCGCCGCCGTGCGGGCTGTCCACCACGTACGTCGGGATGCCGATGCCGCTCATGTGGCCGCGGAGGCCCTCCATGATCTCCAGCCCCTTCCAGACGCTGGTGCGGAAGTGGCCGGCCCCGGTCACCGGGTCGCAGTGGAACAGGTAGTACGGCCGCACCTTGATCCGCAGCAGCCCGCGCAGCAGCTCGCGCATCGTGCCCAGGTCGTCGTTCACGCCCTTGAGCAGCACCGAGTGGTTGTTCACCGGCATCCCTGCCTTCAGCAGCGCCTTCACCACGCGCGCCGCCTCCGGCGTGATCTCGCGCGGGTGGTTGAAGTGCGTCTGGATGTACACCTTCTCGGCCGACGCCAGCAGGTCGACGAGTTCCGGGTCGAACAGCCGCTGCGGGAGCGTGACCGGCACCCGGGTGCCGATGCGGATCACGTCCACGTGGTCGATGGCCTTCAGGTTGTCCAGGTAGTACTTGATCTTCCCGAGCGGCAGCGTCAGCGGGTCGCCGCCGGACACGATCACGTCGCGGATGCTCTCGGTCTTGCGGATGTAGTCGATCATCCGCTCGTCGTCGGCGCTGATCCCCTCCCAGCCGCCGCGAGTGAGCGTGGCGCGCTTGCGGGTGCAGTACCGGCAGTACATCGAGCAGTTGGGCGTCGTGATCATCAGCGCCCGGTCGGGGTACCGGTGGGTGAGGCCCGGCACCGGCGAGTCCTTGTCCTCCTCGAGCGGGTCTTCGAGTTCGTAGCCCGACTGGTTCTGTGCCTCGAGCGGCGACGGCACGCTCTGGAGGCGGATCGGGTCGAACGGGTCGTCCGGGTCGATGAGCGAGAAGTAGTAC
>DASPHQ010001208.1:0-2223 GCA_035629595.1 Urbifossiella sp.
GGTTGTGGGACGAAGCCGTTTTGCCACAGGCCGGCGACGGCACGGCTCTCCAGAAACTTCCCGGCCCCGTACGGGAACTACTGCTCACCACGCTGGCGCCGGCGACGTGAGCGATGGAGAATCGGCACCAGCCGAGCTTCGTCGTTCTGTTCGTGCTCGCCTTCCTGCTCGCCGACATCCGCGGCGACGACTGAACCCTCCACGAACCAGATGCCCTTACCCGACCTGGCTCGCCCGTTCGCGGCGGGCCGGGTCGTTCCCTCACAGGAGTCCATCGTGATTTCGTTTCAGTGCCAGTGGTGCGCCACGACCTTTCGGGTCGCCGACGACAAGGCCGGCCTTCGGACGACCTGCCCGAAGTGCGGCATCCGCATCACCGTTCCTCGTAAGCCCCAATCTCCTGCCGAGCTGGCCGTTCCCGCTGCGCCCGTACCCGAGCCACGCCCGCGCCCTGCGAGGCGCCGAGCCATGCTCATCGCCGTGGCCGTGGTTATCAGCTTGTTCATCGTCGGCATCGTCGCCTACAAGCTCGCCCCGAACCCGACGCGAGAGGTCGTCGAGCGGCGCCTGCGTGAGAAGCTGCCGCCGGGCTATGAGGAGCTACGGGTTTTCGATTATGACCAGAGGCTAGGGCAGCTGAAGTTCGACGTTCTTTACAGGGACAACTTCGCGCCGCTCGGGGTGCGCTACTCGGTGAGTCGCTTCGACGCGATGGAGTTCTCGCAGGGCGGCGCCGGGCAACGTGTGGAAGTGGAGGGCCGGAAGCTGATGATTGACGTGCCGTTCGAGCGGTGGCTCGTGGTTCGTGCCACCTTCGACCCGAGCGGCAAGATTGTCAGGGCGACGGGCCTTACCACCGCGGGGCCGGCAGAGGCTGCGGCGAACGAGGCGCGGGCAAGGCAGCTGGCGCTGGTGGTTCACGGGTTGTACTGAGCAGAGAGGGGGCCGACGGCCCCCTCTACAGCGGAGGCCACCCACGGTCGAGCCCCTGCCGCTCGATGCGGCGGACCTCGTCCACGTCGATGCCGTACTGCTTCGCCACGCCGAAGCGGGACTCGGGGACGCTCGCGCCGGCGTCCTGCCCGGCCACGAGGGCCGCGAAGATGGTGCGGCGCACGGGTTCTGAAAGGTCGGTCGTCATCGTCTCTCCGGTGGGCCGATTGAAGTGAAGCCGGAGATACTACCGCCGAGGGGGCGGGATGGACGACCTTCGGGAGCTCGAACGGGGTATTGTCCGGCGTTCGACTTCCCGCGTAGACTGGGCATCCCACGTCTCGCTGGTTGGCGCCCCATGACCGCCATCTACTACCCGGACTGCACGGCCTCCTCGCCCAGCGGGGAGTTCTCCCTGGAGGCCCGGTCGCCCCACAACGGCACCATCCGCCACCGGGACGGCCGCAAGTCGTCCGACGACGAGTTCGGGTTCAAGTACCGCCAGCACCAGAGCGAGTTCCGCTACCGGCTGCTCGACCACTCGCCGCGAACCGCCCTCGGCCGGTTGTTCCGGGGCAACGACCCGCAAGTGGTCTGGGAGCGCTGGCAGGCTGACCGCGAGGACTCGCCCGGGGAACTGGTCGTGTCCGACGACGGGTGGGCGGTCATCCGCACCCACGGGTTCAACCCCGAGGTCATCGCCGTCGCCCCCGACGGGCGCGACGTGGCCCGAGTTCGGGTCGCCTGGGCGGACGGGGAACACCCCGAACCTGCCCCGGACCGCCGCCCGCCGGTGTACTACTGGCCGCTGGAGGAGCTTTCGTACTCGACGGCCGGGAACTACTGGTCGGGGAACTCCTGGCCGGCGTTCTTTCGGCGCGCCGGCGACCCGTACTTCGTCTGGCGGACCTACCGGGGCCGGCGGCTGGTGCTGGACTTGAGCCGCGGGCGGGCGTTCACCGACAAGGCGTCCCTCCCGGCCGGGCTGGCGGCTGCGGTGGCCGAGGTAGAGCGGGCGGGGGTGGTGGCCCTGCTCGGTGGTCTGTCCCGGCAGATGGCCGAGGTCCGCGCCCTGCTCGGGCGGCGGGCGGACGATGGACAGGAGGTCCAGGACCCGCTGCTCGACCGGGTCCGGCTGGTGACCGCCGCCCTCCACCTCGCCGGGGTCCACCGGCTCCGCGAGTGCGTCCCGTACCTCCGGGAGTGGGAGGCGGTCGACTGCCCGGCCAGCGCCCTCGGCTCGACCGCGATGCCGGGCCGGTGGTGGATGCAGAACCAGCTGTTCCGGCC
>DASPHQ010001209.1:0-6476 GCA_035629595.1 Urbifossiella sp.
CGACAGCCACTTCACCGAAGCCGACGACGGTGTTGTGCGCGAGGCGCACGGACGCCGGGCGGTTGTCCCGGTGGTCCACGTTCACCAAGGTACGACCGAGGTGGACGCAGTTATCGACGACCAGCTTCCCGTTCGGCGGGCAATTCCAGGTCATGGCGAAGTTGAACCCGAGCATGAGGAACTCGCAGTTCCGCAGTTCCACGGCCGGGCAGCCGTCGGCCAGGATGCAGAGGGCCTGGCGCTCGCACGCCATCAGGAACCGGCAGTTGGCCGCGGAGAGCGGAGCAGTGGAGTGGATCAACGGCCACGTCGGCCGGAACTTGTTGCCCGCCCCGATGAACTGGAGGTCGAGCCCCTCCAGGACGAGGGCCGCGTCCGTCTTCAGCAGCGGGGCGCTCGCCTTCTCCCCCTCGGGGCTCAGCTGAACGACGGGGCGGGCGCCGGCGCCAGCTCGGATCGTCAGTGCCTTTCCCTGAATGGTGATTGGGGCGCTGACAAACGGGCCGTTCCCGCGCACCTCGACGGTGTCGCCGCTCCCGGCGGCCGCGACCGCCTCGGCCAGCGTCGCAAATGGTCGTTCCGCCTGAGCGTTGGTGGCGACCACGGCGAACGGCTTGGTGGTTGTCGGAGGGTCGGGCAGCCGCCACAGGCGCACGGTCCCGTCACCACCGCCCGACACGGCGTGTCGGCCGTCCGGAGATACTGCGACGCCCCAGACGTACTGCGTGTGCCCGACGAACGACGCGACCTGCCGGTCGGCGCTCACGTCCCACAGCCGGACCGGCCCCTCGTGCCCGCACGTCAGGGCGTGGCGGCCATCCGGTGTCCAATTGATCTGCGTGACCCAGGCCGGCGCGCCGACCCGGAGGCAGCGCGTCCGAGACCCCGTGTCCAGGTCGTACATCCAGCACCCGTCCTCGTGCGCGACCGCGACGAGGACGCGGCGGCCGTCCGGCGCACAGGCCAGGGCCATGATCCAGTTGCCGTGCGCGTCGAACCGCCTGATCACTTTGCCGGTCTCCGCCTCCCACACCCGCAGGATCCCGTCTTGTCCGCCAGTCAGGACGCGGCCGCCCGGGGCGTAGGCGACCGTGGTGACGGCACCCGTCGCCCCCGGGAAGCGGCGCACTTCCGTCCCGGTCCTGGAGTCCCACAGCCGCACGCTGCCGTCGAAGTTGCCAGCCAGGACGCTCTTACCGTCCGGCGCGAAGGCCACGGCGTGGACGTAGCCGCCGGGGCCGTCGCACTTCACGAGCTCCTTGCCGGTGGACACGTCCCACACCCGTACCGTCCCGTCCTTGCCGCCCGAGACGAGGCGCGTGCCGTCCGACGAGAAGGCGGCGCTGCGGAGGTGATTGGTGTGCCCGACGAACCGGCGCACCTCCTTACCGGTGGCCGCGTCCCACAGCCGGAGGGTGCTGTCCGGCTCGCCCGGCTCGGGCTTCCCGTCCACGATGGTGCCGCCTGCCCCGGACAGGACGTGGCGGCCGTCGGGGGAGTACGCGACACAGAAGACCGGCGCGGTGTGCCCCTCAAACCGGCGGGTCTCGCCGACCGACACGGCAGCCGGCATCGGCACGACGCGCGGCAGACGGGTGACGCGGAAGACTTCCCGACCGTTCCGGCGCAGCACGAACGGCTCCCGGTCCGGCAGGGTCACCGTCAGGCCGTCGGGCTGATCGACCAGGCCGAGCTGCTTGGTGAGCGTGTTCAGCTCCCACGTCTGCCCGCTCTTCGGGTCGCGGAGCCGCACCAGCTCCCCCTTCCGCAGCATCACCACCTCGACGTCCGGGTCGTCGGTGGAGATCACGACCTCCTCGTTGTCGCGCAGCACCTTGTAGACCACGGCCGCGAAGACGGCGGCCAGGGCGAACATCAGCCCGGTGGCGACGGCCAGCGCACTCCGCCACCGTCGCCGCGGGCTCGCACCCTCGGCCCGCCAGGAATCGGTGACCGCGTCCAGCGCGGCGACCACCTCGTCGGCCGTCTGGTAGCGGTCCGCCGGCCGCTTCGCCAGCATCTTCGCCAGCACGGCCGCGAGGTCGGCGGCCAGTCCGGGGATCGGGTCCGGGGTGCGCGACTCGTGCGCGGCGAGCTTCTCCATGATCGACCCCGCGGGGACCGCCGGGCGGCCGGCGAGGAGGTGGTAGAAGGTGCATCCGAGGCCGTAAATGTCCGCCCGCGCGTCGGCCGCGTGCGGGTCGGCGACCTGCTCGGGGGCGATGTAGTCCGGCGTGCCGACCACCATGCCGGCGCCGGTAAGCCCGTCGCCCCCGGCCGCGATCACCTCCCCGGCGCCGACGCCGGCCAGGCCGAAGTCCAGCACCTTCACGGTGCCGTCCGCCGCCCGCATCAGGTTGTGCGGCTTCACGTCGCGGTGAACCAGACCGGCGGCGTGGGCGTGCGCCAGGCCGCGGGCCGCGGCGCGCACCGCCCGGCACGCCTCGCCGACCGGCAGCGGGCCGTCCTTCACCAGCTCGGCGAGGGTGTCCCCGGCGACGTACTCCATCGCCAGCAGGCACGAGTCGCCGACCTGTTCGGCGTCGTGGGCGCGGACGATGTTGGGATGGTCGAGCCGGGCCGCGGCGCGGACCTCGCGCAGGAACCGACCGGCCGCGCCCGGGCGCGACAGCAGGTCGGGGCGGATGACCTTCACCGCCACGTCCCGGTGCATGACCTCGTGCCGGGCGAGCCAGACGCTCCCCATCCCGCCCTCGCCGAGACGGCGCACGACGCGATACTTCGGGTGCCCGACCAGGGCCGCCGGTACGCCCGCGTCGTCCGAGCCGGGGACGCCGCCCGCCCACCCGAGGGTGGCGGCGCCGAGCGACGGGGTCGCGGCCGCGGCGAACGTGGGGGTTGCCCCGTCGGCACGGCCGACGGCAAGTGTGTAGGCGGCCGCGACGGCCTCGACGAGCGTGTCCGGGGGCACTGCGGCGGTCTGATCCTGGCAGGGCTCGCAGACGGCCAGGTGGGCTTCGACGCCCGCGCCGTCGTCCGGCGCGAGCTTCCCGAGGGCGAACGCCGCGAGCTCGCTGGCGGGCGGGTGCGTGGCGGGCATCGGTCACCTCGGGTTGGCTGATGGTGTGGTTACTTCGGCACGAACGTCAGCGACCCGGCGTGCTTCACGTCGCCCGGGAGGCTACCCCACGCAGCTACGGTGAACCCCTCGGGGAAGGTGAGCTTGCCGCCGTCGAGCCGGACCTGGTTCTCGGACTCGTAGAGGGCCTTCACCTTCACGAAGGCGTTCGTCTTTTCCGGGAACTCGCCCTCCCGCACGATCCGCAGGCGGGTGCCCGACTTGCCTTCGATCAGCTCGTACCGCCCGTCGGCCGGCTGGAGCACGACCTCGGCCTGCCCGTCCTTCGACAGGTCGAACCCGAGCGTCACCTTCCCCTTCGGCTCGGCCTTCCCCGCGGCGGTCTTGTCCGGCACGAACTTCATCACGAGGCGGTACGCACCCTCGTCGGCGAACCACGGCTTGACCTTCACCTTCCCGGCCGACACCCACCCGTTCTTGGGGAGCGAGGCGAGGGCGTCGGCGGCGGGCGTCGCGGTCTTGTCCTGGCCGGCGGTCGGGCCGGCGGCGAGAAAGGCGGCCGTCAGCAGGGCGGCGAGGCGTCGCATCGCGGTCTCCGGGTGGGGCTCCGGCCGGGCGCGGGGTGCGCACGTTCGGTCCACCCGGAGAGTACATTGGCCGCCGGCCGCGGTCCTGTCAGAAATCCGGCCCGGGCGGCCCCATTTTCGCCGCGCCGCTGGCCGGTCCGTTGGGCGGCCGCTACTGTATCCGTTCCTGGTGAACCACCGCCTTGTGGGGTCTCGCGCCGTGGCAGTCCGCATCCGAATGAAGCAGATGGGCCGGACGCACCGGCACTACTACCGCATCGTCGCCATCGACGGCCGCCAGCCGCGCGACGGCCGGGCCATCGAGGAGCTCGGCTCCTACGACCCACACGTGCCGGACGCGGACAAGTCCGTGAAGCTCCTCCCTGCCCGCATCAAGTACTGGAAGAGTGTCGGGGCGAAGGCGTCCGACAACGTCGAGGCGATCCTGCGGAAGCACATGGGCCGGTGGGAGACGCTGGAGGCCGAGGCCGCCGCGAAGGCCGAGGCCGCCAAGAACGCGCCGGCCCCTGCGGCCCAGTAAGGCCGTGGCCGCCGTCCGCTTCGACATCCTCACCCTGTTCCCGGGGATGTTCGACAGTTACGTCCGCCAGAGCCTCCTCGACGACGCCATCGCGGCCGGGCTCGTCGAGGTTCACGCCTGGAACATGCGGGACTGGACGGCCGACAAGCACAACCGCGTGGACGACCGCCCGTTCGGCGGCGGCCCCGGGATGGTGCTGATGGCACAGCCGGTGGTCGACGCGGTCGAGGCCGTGCGGGCGAAGGCCGAGCCGCCCGGCACGCTCGTGATGCTCACCCCGGCCGGTGAGCGGCTGACGCAGCGGGTGGTCGAGCAACTGGCGACCGAACCGCGGCTACTGCTGCTCTGCGGACGGTACGAGGGGTTCGACGATCGCATCCGCCAGGTGCTGAAGCCGCGCGAGATTTCGGTCGGCGACTTCGTGTGCAACGGCGGCGAAGTCCCGGCGATGGTGGTGATCGACGCCGTGATCCGCCTGGTGCCCGGGGTGCTCGGCGACGCCGCGAGCGCCGCGGACGAGAGCCACAGCGAGGACGGCCGGATCGAGTACCCGCAGTTCACCCGCCCGCGCGTGTTCCGCGGGCTCGACGTCCCGGAGGTGCTGCTCGGCGGCAACCACGGGGCGGTGGCGCGGTGGCGGAAGGAACAGAGCGAACAACGCAGCACGAAACCGAGGCAGGCAGGGCCATGAACGCTCGCGACATCCAACTCGTCGATACGCCCCAGTTGAAGACCGACGTGCCCGACTTCCGGGTCGGCGACCGCATCGAGGTCCACCAGAAGCTCCTGGACGGCGCCAAGGAGCGCGTCCAGGTGTTCGAGGGCGACGTGATCGCCCGGCAGAACGGCGGCATCCGCGAGACGATGACCGTCCGCCGCACGGTGCAGGGGGAGGGCGTCGAGCGCATCTTCCCGATCCACTCGCCGCGCATCGCCAAGATCGTGGTGAAGAAGGCCGGCAAGGTCCGCCGGGCGAAGTTGTACTACCTCCGCGACCGCGTCGGCAAGGCGACGAAGATCAAGGAAGACGTGAAGCGGCAGGCGGTCCTCGACACGAACCTGAAGGCCGCCGCCATCGCCGACGCGAAGGCCGCACAGGAAGCCGCGGCGGCGCGCGTCTCGACCGAGGGCGGGGTGTCCAAGACGGCCGCGAAGAAGAAGGCCAAGAAGGAGGCCGAGAAGGCCGCCGCCGCGAAGAAGAAGTGACGCCATGTTCACCCGCCGGCCGTGGTGGCGGCGCTGGTTCGGCCGCCGCTCCGAGCGCGCCGCCGCCCGCTATCTCCGCGGCCTCGGCTACCGCGTCGTCGCGGCGAACGTCGCCGACCCGGCCGGCGAGCTCGACCTGATCGCCGTGGACGGACAGACGGTCGTAGTGGTCGAGGTCCGCTCGACTGCCGGCGACGACTGGGAGCGCACCGCCGCCTCCGTGGACCTCCGCAAGCAGCGGAAGATCACCGGGGCGGCGCTCCGCTTCCTGGCCCGCCGCCGGCTGCTGGAGGATGTCGCCGTCCGCTACGACGTGCTCGTCCTGTGCTGGCCGCCGACCGCGCGCGAACCCGTCGTCCGCCACTTCCCGCACGCCTTCGAAGCGACCGGCCGCTTTCAGTTCCACGGTTGACCCATGCCCACCGCCGACGAGCAGCTCGCCCTCCTCACCCGCGGCGCCGATCAGGTCGAGAAGGCCGACGAGCTCCGCAAGAAGCTCGCCACCGGCCGGCCGCTGCGCGTCAAGTACGGCATCGACCCCACCGGCTTCGACGTCCACCTCGGCCACACCGTGCCGCTGCGGAAGCTGCGTCAGTTCCAGGAACTCGGCCACACCGCGGTGCTCATCATCGGCACCGCCACCGCGGCGGTCGGCGACCCGAGCGGCCGTGACACCTCCCGCGCCGGCCTCACCCCCGAGCAGATCGAGAAGAACGCCGCCACCTACCTCGAACAGATCGCCAAGGTGGTGGACATCACCAAGGCCGAGGTGCGGCCGAACGCCGACTGGTTCAACCGGTTCGGGTTCGCGGACATGCTGAAGCTGCTCGGCAGCACGACGGTGCAGCGGATGCTCGAGCGCGACGATTTTGCGAACCGCATCAAGGGCGGCACGCCGATCTACCTGCACGAGTGCCTGTACCCGCTGATGCAGGGGTGGGACAGCGTCGAGATTCGCGCCGACGTGGAGCTGGGCGGCACGGAGCAGCTGTACAACCTGATGGTCGGCCGCGACCTGCAGCGGGCGGCGGGGCAGGAGCCCCAGGTGTGCATGACGATGCCGATCCTCCGCGGCACCGACGGCGAGAAGAAGATGGGGAAGTCGGTCGGCAACTACGTGGCG
>DASPHQ010001210.1:0-3379 GCA_035629595.1 Urbifossiella sp.
GGCGAGTGGCAGACCTACGACATCATCACGAGGCTGACGAAGAAGGACGACGCGGGGAAGGTGACGCGGCCGGCGCTCATCACGGTGCTGCACAACGGCGTGCTGGTGCATCATGCGGTCGAGTTCGGCGGGAACGTCGGCGAGTTCCAGCTGCACCTGTCGGACCACGGAAACCCGGTCCGCTACCGGAACGTGTGGGTGCGGAAGGTCGGCGAGTACGACGCGAACGGCACGCCGCCGCCGGAGCCGAAGAAGAAGTGACCCACTGGCAACGACGCGGGGCGCGGGATAGGCTGTCACCCGTTGCCCACCCTCCCCCCTGCCCCGCGAAGCCCATGACCCGTCACCTCGCCGCCGCGTCGCTCGGTCTGTTAGCCGTGGTCGGCTCGGTCCACGTCCCGGCCTACGCCCAGAAGGCGGGCGACCTCGCCAAGGTCGAAGCCGCGCTGCCGGACAAGGCGCCCGCGACGCCGAAGGCGCCGCGGAACATTCTCCTCTTCACCGGCAGCGGCCCCGGCGGGTTCCGCCACGGGTCCATCCCCATCGGCACCCGGGCCATCACCCTGATGGGCGACAAGACTAAGGCGTACACCGCGTTCGCCACCGAGGACGTGTCGTACTTCGAGCCGGAGAAGCTGGCGAAGTTCGACGCGGTGTTCATGCTGAACACGACCGGCAACTGCCTCCGCCCGAAGGCCGGCGACAAGGCCGCGCAGGACGCCCGCGAGGAGGTTCTGAAGAAGAGCCTGGAGAGCTTCGTGGCGTCCGGGAAGGGGCTGATCGGCGTCCACGCGGCGACCGACACCTACGGCGGCTGGAAGGCCTACAACAAGATGATGGGCGGGGCGTTCGACGGCCACCCGTGGAACGCCGGCGGCAAGGTCGGCGTGAAAAACCTCGACCCGACGCACCCGATCAACGCCGCGTTCGACGGCGCCGGGTTCGAGATCACCGACGAGATTTATCAGTTCCGCGTGGACACCGCGAAGAAGGGGGAGCGGCGCTACCTGCTGGCGCTCGACGGCGACAAGACGAACCTGAAGATCGGCAAGCGGGCGGACGGGTTCTACCCGATTAGCTGGGTGTCGACGTACGAGAAGGGGCGGAACTTCTACTGCTCGCTCGGGCACAACGACGCGATCTACTGGAACCCGGCCGTGCTGCGGCACTACCTCGCCGGCATCCAGTACGCCCTCGGCGACCTGGAGATCGACGCCACCCCGCAGGCCGACCCGAAGTGACGGCCGCCCGCGACGACGCCCACGCGATCTGGCTGGCGGCCGTCCGCGCCGCCGACCCGGAGCGCCTCGTCCGCGAGTCGCTGACGCGACACCCCCTCCCCCCCGCCCGGCGGCTGATAGTCGCCGGCGCCGGCAAGGCCGGCGCCGGCATGGCCGCCGGGCTCGAAGCCGCCCTCTCCGACTGCCCCATCACCGGCGTCGTGAACGTCCCCGCCGGACTCTCGGCTCAGCTCTCGCGGATTCGACTTCACGCCGCCCGGCCAGTGGGGTTCAACGAGCCGACCGCGGAAGGAGTGACCGGCGCCGAGGAGATGTTGTGGCTACTCAGCGACACCGGCCCCGACGATGTGGCCGTGTGCCTCCTGTCCGGCGGCGGGTCGGCGCTACTCCCTGCGCCGGCCGACGGCATCACGCTCGACGACAAGCTCGCCGTCACGCGACTGCTGCACCGCTCCGGGGCGACGATCGACGAGATGAACTGCGTCCGCAAGCACCTGTCGCGGGTGAAGGGCGGCCGCCTCGCCGCCGCGTTCCGCGGCAAACTCCTACTCACGCTAATCGTGTCGGACGTGGTCGGCGACCCGCTCGACGTGATCGCCTCCGGCCCGACCGCACCCGACCCCACCACCTTCGCTGACGCCGTGGTCGTGCTCGCGCGATATGGCCTGACCGAGCGCGTACCGCCTGCCGTGAACCAGTTGCTCGCCCGCGGCGCGGACGGCGAAGTAGCTGAGACGCTGAAGGAGTTGCCGCCGAACGTGGTGAACCGCGTGATCGGCAGCAACCGCCTCGCGCTCGACGCCGCGGCCGCGGAAGCAAAACGTCGCGGCTACCGCGTCCTCGACCTGGGGGCGTTCGTCGAGGGCGAGACGGCCGTTGTGGCGACGGCGGTCGCGGGCGTGGTCCGCAGCGTTCGCCGCGACGGCAAGCCGATCGCACCGCCGGCTTGCGTGCTGATCGGTGGTGAAACGACGGTGACGCTTGGCGACCGTCCCGGGAAGGGGGGGCGTAACCAGGAGTTCGTACTGGCGCTGCTGCATAAACTCGCCGCGACGCCTGAGGGGCTGACCGTTGTGACGGTGCTCAGCGGCGGTACCGACGGCGAGGACGGCCCCACCGACGCCGCCGGCGCGGTGGCCGACGCCGGCACCTTGGAGCGGGCCGCGGCGCAGGGGCTCGACATGGCCGACCACCTGCGGCGGCACGACGCCTACCCGTTCTTCGCGGCGACGGGTGACTTGCTGACGCCGGGTCTGACGGGCACGAACGTCATGGACGTGCGCGTGGTGCTGGTAACGTAAAAAAGCCCGGGGACGGCCGTCCCCGGGCTTCGCGAGCGGACACCCGCGCGACTACTTGATCCGCAGCGTCACGGTCTCGCCGCCGCGAATGGTGCTGCGCGTCGGCGCCGCGGCGGCGGTCGCGGACAGCAGCTGGTAGCTGAACTCGCCGGCCGCGACGGGAATGTCCTGCGACGCGGTCGGGGCGACGCGGTACGTCCGACCGTTGACCACCATCGTGATCTCGACCGGGTACTCGTTAACCACCCGCACCGTCCCCTGGGCCGCGGCGGGAGCCGGGTTCGCACCCGGCATCGGGGTCGGCACGTTCGGGATGGTCGCCGCGCCGGCGCCGGTGGGCCGCAGCGACGTGGACTTCATCGCCTCCATCTGCAACTTGAGCGCTGCCACGTCGTCGCGCAGGCGCTTCACTTCTTCCAGCAGGCCCACGTCGGACGGCAGCACGACGCCGGTCGTGTCCTTCCGCCCCTTGAGCATCTCGGTGATGTCGTTGACGCTCTTCTGGATGTCGGCGAGCTTCTGGTCCGTGGCCTTCGCGGCGTCCTTGTCCTTCTGCGTGTCCTGGGCGCCGGCGCTCGGCGCCATCAGGGCGCCCCCGAGCAGGGCCGCGGCGGCGGTCGATTTGAACGTCATGGGGTTCGCTCCGGGTGTCGTCACTACGGGGACGGCGGGGACGGCCGGCGGGGGCATCGGAATCGCCGGCGGCGGCACCGCCAGCGGCATCGGTGGCACCACCGGGCCGGCGACCGGCGCCGCGGGAACCACGGGGGCCGGTGCAGGCGCCTTTGGGAGCGCGAACACGTCGCGCTCCGACGGTGCGACCGACACCTCCGGCGG
>DASPHQ010001211.1:0-2327 GCA_035629595.1 Urbifossiella sp.
CTACCCGGTGACCCGCCCGGCGCCGAGGCGCCGCCGGGGCCGGACGCCGTCGCCCCCCCCGCCGACCTGCCGCCGCTCCCCCCGCCTCCGCCGCGACCCGCCGCCAAGCCGGCGACGTGGCCGCAGTGGTACGCCGGCGCCGACAAGCTCTTGGTCGCCCTCGCCGTCGCGGTGGCGTTCCTGGGCGCGTCGTTCGCCGCGCGCAATTCCGACCTGTGGGTTCATCTCGCCGCCGGGAAGATGCTCACCACCGGCGACTACCGCCCCGGCACCGACCCGTTCAGCTACACCGCCGCCGACCGGGCGTGGGTCAACCACGCCTGGCTGTTCGACCTCGGCGCCTACGTCCTCTACCGCGGCGACGGCTTCGCCCTCGTCCTCGCCAAGGCGGTCGCCGTCGCCGTCGCGTTCGGCCTGCTCGTTGGCATCCGCCGGCCAGGGCACGCGCTCTGGCCGTGGGCCGCCGTCGCCGCCGTCGCCGCCGTCGCCGCGGCCCCGCGGCTCGCGATGAACCCGCTCGTCGCGTCCGTCCTGTTCCTGTCGGTCACGATGTTCCTGCTGTTCCGCATGCCGCGGGCGCCGGGCTCTTGGCGGCTGCCGGTGGCGGTCGGCGTCACGTTCTGGTTCTGGGCCAACTGCGACGCCTGGTTCTTCGTCGGCCCGCTGGCGCTGCTGCTGCTGCTGGTCGGCGAAGTCGTCCGCACCAAGGCGCTCAACGCCGACGGCCCGGCGCTGCCGCCCGACGACCCGCTCGGCCCGCTCCCGGACGCGGCGACGCTGGCGAAGGCGCTCGGCGTCGGCGTGCTGGCGTGCATGTTGAACCCGCACCACGTCCGCGTCTGGGAGCTGCCGTACGAGCTAGTCGGCGGCCCCGGCACCGAAGACGTGCGGCTGCGGCAGTTGCTCGCCGCCCCGATGACCGGCGATTACTGGGACAACCCCGGGTTCGGCTACAACGGCAACGGCTTCGCGCTGGCGCTGCTCCTGTTCGGCGGGCTGTACGCGGTCGCCCTCTCCGGCGTGGTCGCCCGTCTGGCGGGGAAGCCGTGGGACGTGGAACCGCTGCCGCTGCCGCACGCGCTCCTGTGGGTCGGGTTCGCGGTGCTCGGGCTCAAGAGCATTTACGCCGTGCCGCTGCTGGCCGTGGTCAGCGTGCCGTTGCTGGCGAGCCGGATGAACGCCTTCTCCGCGCGCGTCGTGCTCGGCGACGAGGACGACACCGGCACCCGCCTGGCGCTGGCGCTCTCCACCGTGGGCCGCGTCGCGTCCGTGTTCGTGCTGGCGGGGCTCGCCGTGTGCGCGTGGCCGGGCTGGCTCCACCCCCAGTCGGCGAACCCGGCGCTGAACCGCCGGCTGGCGTGGGAAGTCACCCCCGACCCGGCGCTCGTCCGCGCCGCGCAGCAGGTGGGGCGGTGGCGCGCCGACGGGCACCTCGGGCCGGACGACCGCGGGTTCGTCGCGTCGATCGACCTGGCGAACTACCTGGCGTGGCACGCCCCCGGCGAGAAGGTGTACGCGAACGCCCGGTACAACCACCACCGCGGCGAGTGGCCGACGTTCGTGAAGGTCCGGCAGGGGCTCGGCGTCATCCCCCCGCCGGAGGGCGTCGGGTTCAAGGACGCCGCCGCCGTGCTCGACGGCCTCGGCGCGAGCTACGTCGCCGTGGCCGTGACCGCCGCCGACGGGTCGCTGTCGCGGCTGTTGGGGAAGGTGGCGAGCCACAATCTCTGGGCGAACCAGGACCGCTGCTCGGCGTGGTACCTCGACGGCCGCACCGCCCTGTGCGGCTGGCGCACCGGCCCCGCCGCGACCGGCCCGGCCTTCGACCGGCTGCGCGTCGACCCGGTGGCGCTGGCGTTCGGGCCGAACGCGGAGAAGCTGCCGGCCGGGCCGATCGCCCCGGTGCCGCCGCCGCGGACGTGGGAGTCGGACTTCACCCACCCCCTCCGCCCCGCCCCGCCGGCCGCCGACGAGGCGATGGCGTGGCTGGAGTACAAGGAGGTGATGATGACCTCCCGGTACGTGCCGGCGTTCCAGGCGGCCGCGCTCGTCACGCGGATTTCCCCCCTCGGCTTCTCCCCGCCGATGGGGGCGATCATGTACCAGTCGGCGATGGAAGCGCAGTTGATGCAGGGGAACCCGCGCTCGATCCAGCCGGCCGACGGGAGCCTGCGGGCGGCGCCGATCCTCGCCCTGAAGGCGGCCCGGAAGGCGATCGCCGACAACCCCGACCACCCCGACGGGTACAACGCGCTGGCCCAGGCGCTGGGCGACGGCGAGCTGCCGATCAACGACAGCGAGCGCGCCGTCGGCACGGTGTGCGCGCT
>DASPHQ010001212.1:0-2331 GCA_035629595.1 Urbifossiella sp.
GTCCTCGCGCCCGATGCGACGGCTAACGTGCGCCTGAGAACGCCCAGGTTGCGTAACCGCCCTGGGCGTGCTCAACTTGCCTACTGGACCCCCGTTCCGAACCAAGGACCTATCCCAGAATGAAGCAGTTTTGGACTCTCCTGGCCGTCTCTGTCAGCCTGCTGGTGCTGCCGACCGCCGCCTCAGCGCAGAACACCGTGCCCCCGCCCGGTGGCGACAACCTCGCCGACGCGATCCCCGTGCGCCCGGCCAACTCGCCGTTCCTGCCGCTCACGCCGGGGGTTCTCGGCTTGGCCGGTGACACGTCGACCTACACGACCGAGACCGGCGAGTTCGATGCCTGCGGCCAGAGCACCTACGGCAAGACGATCTGGAGCGTGTTCGCCACCGATCGCACCGCCCGCATCGACATCACGGCCGCGGGCTACGACAGCGTGCTCGCGCTGCTGCCGGTCAACGCGCAGACGGGCGTCCCGAGCGCCGGCCCGTGCACGGACCGCCTGGCCGGGCGCATCGAGTCCTTCCCGCGCGACAACCTTCCCACGGTCAAGAAGGGCGGGGTCTACGCCGTGCAGGTCGGCGGCTTCCGCGACGCTTCCGGCAACTTCGCCGGCGGCCAGCTCGAGGTCGACTTCGAGCTGCTGCCGCCCGAGCGCGTCGAGGGCGACGCAATTCTGACCTGGCGCTCCGTCAGGGGCGGGGTGAAGGTCACGTCGGTCAAGGTGAGCGGTCCCCGCGGCGGGGTCGCGGGCATCCGCTGCCTGCGCAAGAGCTGCGGCCGCCAGCAGATCATCCGGAACACGAGCCCCAAGGTCATCGGGCAGCCGATCGCCAAGCTCGACCCGTCCGGGCGTTCCAACTCGGCGAACGGCAAGCTCGTCCCCGCCGCGAAGGAGGAGGGCACGGTCCGCTACGCGTCGTCCACCGCGTTCAAGGGCCGGACCGTCAAGAACGGCTCCCGGCTCCTGGTTCTGGTCCTCGCCGAGGACCAGATCGGGGCGGCCTTCTACTGGGACGTCAGGAACAACGCCGCGGGCACGAAGACGCTGGGCTGCGTCGAGCCCGACGGTGAGAGCGTGCAGCGCCGCGGGACGTGTGACGGCCGATGAGCGGACGCAACATCGGCATCGCGGTAGCTGCGGTTGTGGTCGCGTTCGCGGCCGCGTTCGGCATCGGCAAGGCCACGGCGGGTGAGAGCGAGTCGAAGCCGGCACCCTCGCCGGTCAAGGCGTTCAAGCCCGACCAGGCCCAGACGCAGCTCGCCAGCTTCGCGCCGTCGGGCGCGCTGCCCGCTCCGCGCAAGGAGAAGAAGAAGAAGGCGGCGAAGAAGAAGTCGAGCGGTGGCGGCGGTGGCGGCGGCAGCGCCCCGGCCCCGAGGCCCTCGACCCCGGCCCCGACCCCGCGGCCTTCCACGCCCGCTCCGACCCCGCGCCCGTCCGCGCCCGCTCCGGCTCCGCCTCGCGGCGGCAGTGGTGGCGGAGGCGGAGGAGGCGGCGGTGGAGGCGGTGGAGGCGGCGGCGGCGGTGGAGGCGGCGGCGGCTCGGGCTGAGCCTTCGCGTACGCACTCCGACAACCGATCCGATCCGCTCCCGATCTCCCTCTAGACTCATCGCGCCTTGCCGCTAGATAAGGGCACAACCTTCGCGGGCTACCGCGTCGAGGGCATCCTCGGGCAGGGGGGCATGGGCGTCGTCTACGAGGCGACGCAGCTCTCCCTGGACCGAACCGTCGCTCTCAAGCTCCTCGCCACGAATCTCGGGGAGGACCCCGCGTTCCGTGAGCGGTTCCGGCGCGAGGGCCTGCTCCAGGCCGGCATCGAGCACCCGAACATCGTCACGGTCTACGAGGCCGGCGAGTCGGACCACGGGCTGTTCATGGCGATGCGCCTGGTGCGCGGGCCGAACCTGAAGGACATGATCCTGTCGCGCGAGCTCGACGCGGGCCGCACGCTGCGGATCCTGCGCCCGATCGCCGACGCGCTCGACACCGCGCACGAGTCGGGCCTGATCCACCGCGACATCAAGCCGCAGAACATCCTGGTCGGCGGCCGCGACCACGCCTACCTTGCCGACTTCGGCCTGACGAAGGCGGCGGGGGAGAAGGGCCTGACGAAGACCGGGCAGTTCGTCGGCACGCTCGACTACATCTCGCCCGAGCAGATCCGCGGGCAGAACGCGACCGCGGCCAGCGACATCTACGCCCTCGCGGCGGTGCTCTACGAATGCCTCACCGGCGTCGTGCCGTTCCCCAAGGACTCCGAGGCCGCGGTGCTCTACGCGCACATGGCTGATCCCCCGCCCGAGGTGACCAAGGAGCGGCCTGACCTGCCGG
>DASPHQ010001213.1:0-4792 GCA_035629595.1 Urbifossiella sp.
GGTTGAGCCGAGAGAACCGGCCTTCCTTGAGCATTCCACCCGCCGTGATAATCTCCTCGTGCAGCCGGTGGCTGTCCCCGCCGATGACGACCAGCCGGGCGTGGGCGACGACGGAGGGAGCGTTGAGGGCGTGGTCCGGCACTGTGCGGGCGGTGATCCGGTGCAGCCGCTTCCGCCCCTTCACCGACCAGACCTCCGCACGCAGCAGCCGTAGGCTCATCTGTACGAGCCGGTGGTTCAGGTGGACCAGTACGATGTCGTCCCGCCCGTCGGCGGCGGCGTGGTCGAACGTGATGGGGCGGACGGCCTTCGTGTGCGGATGCTCAAGCCCCTCGGCGCACGCCGCCCAACTGTGCTTCAGGTCGGGGAGGGTGAAGACCGGCTTGCCGGACGTGTGGGGCAAGGGAATCAGGGCGGGCTGCTCTGCGAGTGCCAGGCCGACCTCGACCACCTTGCGGACGTTTTCCGGCGACAGCCGCAGTTCCCGCTGCGTCTCCCGGTACTGCTCCAGCAGGTCGCCGATCTGCCTCGCCAAGTCCCGCTCGAACTTCAGCATCTTCCGCACGGGTTCGACCTTGGCGTCGGCCCGGCCCACGCCCGGCATCGAGTACCCCCGACCGAGCATCGCCTGCTCGACATCATCGGCCAGGACCGTGCCGTAGCTGCCCAGGTCTTCCCGGATCGTCTCGACCTTCTGCGCCACCCGCATCAGGAACTCCAGGTCGGCGTCCAGGTCCGCCGCCCTCGCCGAGAACGCCGAGTGCTGCCGCTGCTTGTATCCCTGCCCCACGAAGTGGTACACGAACACCTGCCGCTCGCCAGTGTCGGCGAGGAAGCCCTTCTGCCCGTGCCGGTCGATCCGCCCGTTCCGCTGCTCCAGGCGGTTCGGGTTCCACGGGATTTCGTAGTGGATCAGCCGACAGCAGTGGTTCTGGAGGTTCAGCCCCTCGGCGGCGGCGTCGGTGGCGAGCAGGATGCGCACCGGGCTGATGTCCGGGGACGACTGGAAGGCGGCTTTGACCTCCTCCCGCTCGTCGGAGTCCATGCCGCCGTACATGGTCAGCAGCCGCTCGCCGCCCGTGAACCCCCTTTGGGCGAGGATTTCCAGCAGCCAGTTCTGCGTCGCCCGGTACTCGGTGAAGATGATTACCCGCTCGTGGCCCCACTTCTTGCCGGGGCGAAGGTGGACGTTCAGCCAGTCGATCAGGCAGTTCACCTTCGAGTCGAGTTGCCCGGTCGCCTTTTCCGCCCAAGTCCGCATCTGCAAGAGGAGGGCCAGTTCGTCCGTGGACGGCTCGGTGAACAGCAGCGAGGCGGCGTCCACGGCGTCGGTCATCGCCTCGTCGTACTCGCCGTCGTCGGCGTAGTCCTCGTCCACCCGGTCGAGTTCCTGCTTCAAGATGCCGACGGACGGCTTGCGAACGGCCTTGCCCCGCTTCGCCTGCCGCAGCGACTTCTCGTGCTGGTCGAGCGTGGTCAGGAACGCCGCCGGGCTGGAGAACAGCCGCTTCTTGAGGGTCTTGAGGACGAACTCGGTCGCCAGCTTTTCGGCGTTGTCCTGGGACCGCTCCACCCGAAGGTCGGCGTACCGCCGCAGTGCAGCGTGAACGGCCCGCTCCTCGTCGGTGTAGGGGACTTCGATGGGGTCCAGCACCCGCTTCGGGAACCGGGGGGAGCCGTCCCACTTCGGCGGCAGTTCCGACTTCATGCGCCGGACCATGACGGCGTTCAGTTGCTTGCGGTCGGGCGGCGTGCTGCGGGCGAACCGCTGATTGTCGAGCAGTTCGAGCAGGGCGGAAAAGCTCTCCGGGTAGCCGTTGTGCGGCGTGGCCGTCAGGAACAGCTTGTGTTCAAAGTGCGGGACGAGCAGCCGGAGCGCCTGCGTCCGCTGCGAGTCGGTGGCGTACCGGCCCACGCCGGACGGGGCGCAGTTGTGGGCCTCGTCCACGATCAGCAGGTCGAACTTGCGGGGGAAGGCCGGCTCGTCCGGCCCCGGCAGCAGTTCCCGGAACCGCCGCAGCGGGCGCTCCCGCTTCAGGAAGTCGATACTGGTGATGAGGCGGGGAAAGTGGTTCCACGGGTTGACGTGGATGCCCCGGCTCCGGCGCAGCACGCCCATCAGGGCGGAGTTCACGATGCGGAAGTCGAGGCCGAACTTGTCCCGCATCTGCTCCTGCCACTGCACTTGGAGCGGGGCCGGGCAGACGATCAGAATCTTCCGGGTGCGGTGGCGGATGATGAGTTCCAGGGCGACCATGCCCGCCTCGATGGTCTTGCCGAGGCCCACGTCGTCGGCGACCAGGAGGTTGACCCGTGGCATCTGGATGGCCCGGACCACCGGGTCGAGTTGGTAGTCCTCGATGTCGATGCCGGAGCGGAACGGGGCTTGGATTGTCCGCACGTCCGCCGACGAGGAAGCGCCCCAGCGGACGGCGTCGAGGAAGGCGTCGAGGCGGTCGGGCGGGTCGAACCCGGTGGGGTCGGGCAGGGCCACCTTCTCGACCACCCTGGCCCCCGGCTCGAGCTCCCACAGGACGTTCAGTTCTTCGCCCAGGCCGTCGTCCTCGACCGACGATAGCGTGACGAGGTGCTGCGGGGACTCCAGCCCGGCTTGAAGGCGTTCGGGCGGGAGCGTGCTGGCGGACACGTCCGTGACCATCCAGTTGCGTGACCGGACGCTGACCATCTGGCCCTGTTCGGGCGTGCTGGTGGCGCTGGCCATGATCCGGCCTCTCGTTCAGGCGGAAGCCGAGGCGGCCGATGAGGTGGAGGCGGGCGTTAGAACGAGCCGACCCTACCCATGATCTCGGTGTCTACCAGCCCACGATAGGATCGCCAATCAACCAGGCTAGTGGACGGCGGCGGGAGTTTGTCGGTCGCCTTCGACCTCAGCGGCGATGGGGATGCCGACCCTCTGACCCCTACTCACCCCTCCAGCCCTTGAGGATGTCGGCCTTGATCCGTTTCCGGTGGCGGAGGGCGACCAAGGGGATGCCGACGAGTACCGTAAGCGACAGGATCGCTGCGACCACTCCCGCTGTGTCGTCCTCGATCCCGAAATCGTTCATCACGTCTCGCTTCACCCAGAGCCAGGCGGCGTTCAGGCTCTCCATGATGACCCCCCAATAACGGCTGCTTCAGGCAACTCGAGTCCGCCGACCGAGACACCCTCCGGCGCCTCGCTCCCCGTCTCGCCCGGCCGGGCGGACACCGCCTCCACGAGTCGCTCAGCCGAGCACAGGATCAGAGACACGGCTTCACAGGTTCTCTCAACGACCTGGCAGCACGCCCCGACCACGTCTATCCCTTCCTTCTGAGCGTACCCGGCGATGTAGCGCCAGGAGTGCCCAAGGTCGGCCTCCTCCTCGTAACCGAGCAGCCGCAGCAGCACGGCCGCCCCGAGTTGGGCGACCGTCTCCGACCGCCAGTGCTGGCCCCGTTCCTTGAGATTCCCGGCCCGGTCGTCGGCGGCGTGGACGAGCTCGTGCGCCCACGTCGAGAGGTTCCGCACCCCCAGAGCGATCGCCCGGCCCCGGCGGAACAACCCCCTCGCCGCCGTGCCCTCACCGTCGAACACCTCCACCGACAATCCCCACTGCCGGGCTACGTCGACCAGCGGCAGGGACTCGACCCACCGCTCGGCCTCCGGGTCGGCGGCGGGGAGCGGCTCGCCGTCGGTCTGCCCGATTCCGAAAACCGGGATTCCACGGAACCCGAGCAACACCTCCTTCTCCTTCCCGGTGTGGTCGTCCCGAACGGTCTTCAAGACGGGGGCGAGGATAGCGAGCGACTTTTCGCCCTTCTTCACCCACCGCCCGGCCGATTGCCACTGCCGGAACCCCCGGGCGTCGCCGTGACCGGCCAGCGCCACGAGGAGCCGGTTGCGCCACGACCACTTCCGGCAGGGCACGTCCGCCCCCGTCCGCACGAACAGGGTAGCCAGGGGCGCCGGGAGTGTCGCCGGGGTCTCGAAGGCCCGGACGATGGCGGCCGCCGCCTCCTCCGCATTCCCGAAGTATTTCATCTCTCGCCCCTCGTCGGCCCGTCGCACGCCGAACCGCCGGGTGCGAACTGCCTTCGAGGGATGCGGGTGTATGGTCACCGCCATGACGAACGAGGAACGGTTCGATGGGGGAGGACAGGGGGTGTATGGTCACCCGGGCGGGAAGCCTCGGCGAGCCCGGTGACCATACACACCCGGGGGTCGACGGCCGGCCCGGGACGTGCCCGTGGCGGCCGGTCACCACCCGGGTACCACACCATGCTCGTGAAGGCACCGTTCACCCTGCCGACCGACTTCCTCCGGTACTTCGGCTACGACGGCGGGCGGCGGTTCGTCGGCCTGTACTGGGAACCGTCCGGGGACGAGTCCTGCTACGACGACGGAGTTAGCAGCGCCTGCGGGATGACCGACAACTGGCTCTTCCTCGGCTTCGGCCGGCGCCCGGACGTGGCCGCCTGGCTGTCGGGCAACGGCCTCCACCTGGGCGACTCGGAGGCGGAAGCCAAGCACTGGCTCGTCGTGGACGGCGTGTCGGGGGAGGTCCACGCCGGGCACTGGCGGGACGCCCGCCGGGTGTTGATCCGGCAGGACATCTCGGGGTGACGCCGGCCCGCCTTCGCCCGGCCGTCTGGCGAGCCGGGTGACCATACACCCTGCGGGGCGTCGGTGGTGCGGGACGTGCCCGTGCCCCGGCGATTGACCTCGGAGGGTAGCGTCATGGTGGCCAGATTCGGGCTGGGCGTCCTGGTCAGCACGCCGGGGGCGCTGGCGGCGGTGCGAGACGCCGGT
>DASPHQ010001214.1:0-7304 GCA_035629595.1 Urbifossiella sp.
CATCCTCAAGGTGTTCGCCACGGAGCACCTGTGGACGGTCGTGAACGACACCCTCCAGGTGTACGGCGGCAAGGGGTACTTCTGCGACCAGCCGGTCGAGCGGTGGATGCGTGACGCCCGCATCAACACCATCGGCGAGGGGGCCAACGACGTGCTGAAGGCGTTCATCGCCGTGGTCGGCTGCCGCGGCCCGGGGATGATGCTCAAGGGGCTGCGCGACGACATGCTCGGCGGGAGGTGGAGCCTCCGCAACATCGGGGCGTCGCTCGGCGTCGTCGGCCGGCTGAAGCTGCCGTGGCTGACGGCCGCGCCGCCGGTGCCGGTGAGGGCCGCGGAGCTGAAGCCGGCGGCCGACGAACTCGGGCGGCTCGTCCGCGACTTCGGGCTGAGGCTGCCGCACGTCTTCCTGGCGCTGAAGGACGAGGCCACGTTCGCGCAGGCGCAGCTGGTTCACGAGCGGATCGCGGACGCGGCCATCGACCTGTACGTGTCGGCGTGCGTGCTGTCGCGGCTCGACCACCTGTTGGGGGCGGGCGGGAAGTCGGCGGACCCGTATGCCGACCCCGCGGCCGGTCGGTACTTCCTGGCGCTGGCGGCGCGGCGGGTGCGGCAGAGCCTGGCGGCGCTCGACGCCAACGACGACGCCGAGTTGCTCACCGCGGCGGCGAGTACGCTGGCGCGGGTGTGATTCGTCGTGGGGCCGGTTTCCAACCGGCCGAACAATGGCCGGTTGGAAACCGGCCCCACCGCTCGGTCCGGTTGTGACGGCGGACTGTCACCGCGTCCCGCGACCCGGGTGTCCAATCAGCGCCCGATTGCGCCGGTGGTAGCGACGGCGCCGCCCGTCCGCCGCCCGCCCACGATCCCATCTCCGCCGCGCGTTCAGCCCTCGTTCGCCCCAACCGCTTGATCCGTGCCGACTTGAGAAAACTCGCGCGCCGGGCCGAATGCGACTTGCGCCGGGCGTATCGGGTGTGCTAGCGTGGCCGGTGAGGACGGACGGGGTTTTTCCCGGCCCCGGACGCGTGCCCGCAAACGTGGCGTAGAATTGCGGAGCGTTTGCGGACGACCGGGGCTCACTGGAGGAGTCACATCATGCTGGTCCTGAGTCGGAAACTCGGCGAGAAGATCTTCATCGGCGACAACATCTGTATCACGGTCGTGGACATCGACCGCGGCAAGATTCGGCTCGGCATCGAGGCGCCGCGCGAGGTGGCGATCTACCGCCAGGAGCTGCTGCCGCTGGGCCAGCAGCGGCCGGAGGGGCCGACGCCGCTGCCGGCGGTCTCGTAACGACCTCCTCGTTCGCAAGCGCACTCATCCCGCCCGCGGACCCGCGTCCGCGGGCGTTCGCGTTTTCACGGCGGAAGGCCCGGGGCCGCCCCCGGATTCCGGCTCGGGTTCTGAGCCCGGAGGGCGACGGCGTGTAGCCCGGGGTGGCCTACGGCGGAGTTCGATCCGCGTCGCCGATTCTGACACCGCGGACGCCGCCCGGGGTTCCACCCCGGGCTACACGCCGTCGCCCTCCGGGCTCAGTACCCGAGCCGGCCACCCGCCCTTATCACTGCTTCCACTGCCCCGCCACCGTGACCGCGAAGCCGAGCGTCGCCTTCTCGCCGCCGGCGTTCACCGCCCGCCGCGTCGTCGCCACCCACACGCCGTCCCCCTTGCCGAGCACCTTCGGGGCGGTCCCCTTGTCGAAGTTCGGGAACAGCAGCAGCACCGCCGGGTGCTTCCCCTCGTTCACGAGGCTGCTCAGCTCGATCAAGTCCTTCTTCTCCATCGGCTCGGCCGACCGGTCCTTCGCGGCCGCGCTCAGCAGGCAGAAGTCCGGGTGCGGGGCGGTGCCGTCGTGGTCGCCGATGTCCGGCTGCACCGCGAACCGGAGCGTGTACACGCCGGCGGCGAGCTCCTGCTTGCGGAAGTCGGTGAACGCCTTCGGGAACTCGACCGCCCCGACCAGCGCCCCCTCGGGGATTTCGCGGTAGGTGATGCCGTTCTTCAGCTGCTCGGGCGTGGCCTTCACCGGGATGGCGTCGCGGAACCAGACGCGCATCACCACGGCGTCGCCGGCGCGGACGACGAGGGCGTCCTTGCTGAGGGCGGCGCGCACGGGTTCGGCGAGCGCCGCCGGCGTGTCGGTGGCTTCGAGTTTCGCGGCGAACGGGTCGTCGGGCCGGGCGGCGAGCGCGGCCGGGAGGAGGAAAAGGGCGGCGGCCAGGAATCGCGTCATCGGTCCTCCAATTCCCACACCACGCGATAAAGCCCACCCGTTGCAACGGGTGGGCTTTCCGCCCAGGTGCTACAGCAGCCCCGTCGTTTCCTCGAACCCCATGAGCCGGTTGAAGTTCTGGACGGCGACGCCGCTGGCCCCGCGGACGAGGTTGTCCTCCGCGGCCAGGACCACGACCTTGCCGCCGCGGACGACCTTCGCGCACACGTCGAGGTAGTTCGTGAAGGCGCAATCCTTCGTCGTGGGGACGGTGGTGCGGACGCGGACGAACGGCTGCCCGCGGTAGTAGTCGCGGTACAGCTCCGTCAGCTCGGCGTCGGTGACGGCGCGGGTGGGGGTGGCGTAAATGGTGCTGAAGATGCCGCGGTCCATCGGCACGAGGTGCGGCGTAAAAATCACCTCGACGCGCTCGCCGGCCACGTCGGTGAGCGCCTGTTCGATCTCGGGCGTGTGGCGGTGCGTGCCGACGGCGTAGGCGGAAAAATTCTCGTTGCACTCGGGGTAGTGGAAGCCGAGCTTCGGCGTCCGCCCGGCGCCGCTGACGCCACTCTTGCTGTCGATGACGATGCCGGCGAGTTCGACGAGCCGGTGCGCGACCAGCGGGGCGAGGCCGAGGATGGCCGTCTGCGGGTAGCAGCCGGGGTTGGCGATCAGCGTGGCGCCGGGGATGCGGTCGCCGAAGAGTTCGGGGAGGCCGTAGACGGCGTGGGCGAGGTTGGCGGCGTCGTGGTGCGGCGCGTTGTACCACTCCCGGTAAACGGCGGCGTCCTTCAGGCGGTAGTCGGCGCTGAGGTCGATGACCTTGATGCCGCGGGCGAGTAGCGGCGGGATGCTCTCCATGCTCGTGCCGTGCGGCAGGCAGCCGAACGCGACCCGCACGCCCTTCGCCTTGAGCGCGTCGGCGTCGAACGGCTCGCAGCGCAGGTCGAGCCGGCCGAACAGCGACGGGTGGAGGTCGGCGACGTGCTCGGCCTGCCGCGACGTGACCGCGGCAATGCTGACGCCGGGGTGCCGCAGCAGGATTTTGAGCAGTTCGACGGCCGTGTACCCCGACCCGCCGAGGACGGCGACCGGGACGCGCTCCAGACTCATGGCGTGCCTCTCCTCCCCTGACAGTGTACGATGCCGGCATGTTCACCGACGGCCCCCGCACCATCACCGCCGCCGCCGAACTGATCCGCCGGGGCGACCTCACGCCCTCGGACTTGTTGGAGCAGTGCCTGGCACGGATCGACCGCTACGAGCCGCGCGTGCGGGCGTGGGTGGTGGTGGACCGCGACGGCGCCCGCGAGCAGGCCGAGCGGCTGACCGCGGAGCTGAAGGCCGACACGAACCGCGGCCCGCTGCACGGCATCCCGGTCGGCATCAAGGACATCATCGACGTGTTCGACCTGCCGACCGGCTGCGGGTCGAAGCTGTGGGCGAACAGCGTCGCCCGGCAGGACGCGACGTGCGTGTCGCGGCTGCGGCAGGCGGGGGCGGTGATCGTCGGCAAGACGGTGACGACGCCGTTCGCGTTCCTGGACCCGCCGCCGACGCGGAACCCGTGGAATCTGGACCGCACGCCGGGCGGCAGTTCGAGCGGCTCGGCCGCGGCGGTGGCGTGCGGCATGTGCCTGGGCGCGCTGGGCACCCAGACCGGCGGCTCGCTGACGCGCCCGGCGAGTTTCTGCGGCGTGTACAGCCTCAAGCCGACGTGGGGCCGGGTGAGCGTGAACGGCGTGCTGCCGTTCGCATCCACCCTCGACCACGTCGGGGTGATGGCGAACTGCGTGCGCGACCTGGCGATCCTGATCGAGCCGATCGCGGGACACGACCTCGACGACAGCTCCGCCTCCTGGCGCCCGGTCTCGGACTGCGTCGGCGGGATCGACGAGTCGTTGAAGCGGCTGGCGGAGCAGAGCTGCGACGACTGGCTCCCACGGCCCAGCTACCATCACACGGCATCGTTCTTCGCCGGCAACGTCGCGCCCGACGTCGCCGAGTTCATGGAACGGATCGACCGCGACCTGAAGTCACTCGCCCACTCGGACGCCATCGTCCGCCGGTCCGTCCTCCCGGCGGGCTTCGCCGACGTCCACCGCCACCACCGTACGATCATGGCCGTCGAGGCCGCGGAGGTTCACGGCCGGCGCCTCGCCCGGCACCCGGACGACTACCCGCCGCGCATCCGGGAACTGATCGAGGAGGGGCAACGGGTGCCGGCGACCGAGTTCCGCACCGCCCGGTTGGCCCGCGACCGGCTCGACGAGGACATGACCAGCTTCCACCAGCTCGAACCCCTCCTGACGCCGGCGACGGTCAGCGCCGCCCCGCCCGCGGACACGACCGGCAGCCCGTGGTGCAACGTCCTTTGGAGCTTCCTGGGCGTGCCGACCGTCTCCCTCCCACTCGGCTGGACGGCCGACGGGCTTCCGCTCGCGGTTCAGCTGGTCGGGTCGCAGTGGGCCGAGGACAGCCTGCTCACCCGGGCGGCGACCGTCGAACACGTCTTCCGGCTGGACGGTGCGTTCGAGCCCCGGCCGCTTCCGCTAGACTGAACCCATGTCCTTCGCCGACGCGCTCGACATCCTGCTCGAAGACAACCACGTCGTCGCGGTCAACAAGCCGGCGGGGTGGCCGACTACGCACTTCGACGGCACCGACGAGACCATCGACCGCGTCGTGAAGGCGTACCTGAAGGAGAAGTACCAGAAGCCGGGGAACGTGTTCCTCGGCGTCGTCCACCGGCTCGACAAGCCGGTGTCGGGGGCGCTGCTGTTCGCCCGCACCAGCAAGGCCGCGGCCCGCCTCAGCGAGCAGTTCCGCGAAGGCGCCGTCGAGAAGACGTACTGGGCCGTCGTGGCCGGCGACCGGCTGCCGGACGCGGGATCGTTCGAGGATTATCTGCGGAAGGACGACGAAGCGGCGCGGGTGGAGGTGGTGCCGGCCGGCACCCCGGGGGCGCAGCTGGCCCGGCTGCTGTACACCGTCCGCGCCCGGCACGGCGGGCTGACGCTGCTGGAACTGCGGCCGCACACCGGCCGCAAGCACCAGCTGCGGGTGCAGTTGGCGAGCCGCGGGTCGCCGATCTACGGCGACACGAAGTACGGCGGTCGCGGCAACCTCGGCCCGGCGATCGGCCTGCACGCGCGGGCGCTGACGTTCCTCCACCCGACGAGCAAGGCGCCGACGACGGTGACGGCCGACGTGCCGCCGCCGTGGCGCGGGCGGTTCGCGCATCTGCTTGTCGATCGTATTTAGTTCGCCGCTTGCGGCGTTGCACCGCGGTGCAACGCCGCAAGCGGCAAAACCAAGAGCCGACATGACCCCCGACGACAAACTCGCCGCGATCCTGGCGGCGGTGCAGGTCGACCCCGGCGGCCGCGGCCTGGCCCGCGACCCGGCCGACAACCTGTTCACCGCCACCGCCGGCGACTTCCAGGCCGCGTGCCGGGTGCTGGCGAAGAAGGCGGTCGCCAACATCCTGACGGGGTTCTACATCCCGACGGCCGAGCCGCCGGCGTTTGAGACGGACGGCCCCCTTGGCGCGGTGTTTCTGGTTCGTGCATTGAGCTGGGCCGGCGGGCACGGCTCAGACATTGGGTTTGAATTGCCAGTCTTTCGGGCGATCCGGGCTGGCTTGGCTGCGGTGAAACACACCGAGCCGTTAACGCGTTGGCTCAGCCCCCACCTCATCTGCATCGAGCGAGCCGGACCGGCCACGGACGGCAACTACTACACGATGCGCGGGCGGGACATCGGCTCGCACCTGGATCCGTGGTCGAAGGCAAGTCTCGGCCGGCTTCTCCCGAACGATGTATCAATCGGCATCGGTGACGGCGGGAACGAGATCGGCATGGGGAAGGTGCCGCACGAGACGATCGTGAAGAACATCCCCAACGGCGACCTCGTCCACTGCCAAGTGCCGACCGATCACCTGATCGTCGCCGGCGTCAGCAACTGGGGGGCGTACGCGCTCGCGGCCGGGGTGTTCGTCCTGCGCGGGAGGAAGCCGCCGGCCGACCTGTTCGACCCGGACCGCGAGCTTGAAATCCTCGAAGTGATGGTCCGCGAGGGGCCGCTGGTGGACGGCGTGACCGGCCGGCAGACCGCGACCGTGGACGGGCTGACGTGGGACGAGTACGCCCGCCCGCTGGTCCGCATCCGCGAGATTCTGGAGGCGCCATGACGCTCCGCGACGCGACCGGGGCGGCCGTCCGCGCCGCCTGCCGGGCCGGCACGCACACCGGACCCACGCCGGGCCTCGCGGCGGGGTTCGTGCAGGCCAACCTCGTGCTCCTGCCGCGCGACTGGGCGTTCGACTTCCTCCTGTTCTGCCAGCGGAACCCGAAGCCGTGCCCGCTGCTGGACGTGACCGAGCCCGGCGACCCCGAGCCGCGCGGCGTCGCCCCCGGGGCCGACCTCCGCACCGACCTGCCGGCCTACCGCGTGTGGCAGAACGGCGAGCTGGTCGAGGAGCCGACCGACGTGCGGCGGCACTGGCGCGACGACCTCGTCGGGTTCGTCATCGGCTGTTCGTTCACGTTCGAGACGGCGCTGCAAGCGGCCGGGCTGCCGGTGCGCCACATCGAGGAGAACGTGAACGTGCCGATGTACCGCACCAACATTCCGTGTCGGTCGGCGGGTCGGTTTTCGGGGCCGATGGTGGTGTCGATGCGGCCGCTGACGCCGGCGCAGGCGGTGCGGGCGACCCAAGTGTGCGGCCGGTTCCCGCGGGCGCACGGCACCCCCGTCGGCTTCGGCGACCCGGCGGCCCTGGGGATTCGCGACGTGGGCGTACCCGACTACGGCGACGCGGTGACGATCCGGGCCGGCGAGGTGCCGGTGTTCTGGGCGTGCGGCGTGACGCCGCAGGCGGCGCTGCTGCAGAGCCGGCCGCCGTTCGCCATCACGCACAAGCCGGGGCACATGTTCCTGACGGACCTGAAAGACACGGATTTGGAAGGGGAATAGGGTTTTCGCCGCTTGCGGCGTAGCGCTGCCCAGCGCTACGCCGCAAGCGGCGAAGTCAGCCGAGCAACCCCTCGACGTCCGCGACCGTCAGCGCGTCGAGCGACGGCACTACCAC
>DASPHQ010001215.1:0-2060 GCA_035629595.1 Urbifossiella sp.
GTTCCGCCTGTTCTCCACTTTAATCGCGAAACTCGAAACTCCCCAACTCGAAACTCGAAACTCGCCTCCGTAAGATTCATCTGATTTGCGCCCCGCACCCCCGGAACCCCACCCCCTGATGCAAGCGAAACTGGCCCTGGAAGACGGCACCGTGTACACCGGCCGGGCGTTCGGCGCGGCCGCCGAGTCGGCCGGCGAGGTCGTGTTCAACACCAGCATGACCGGCTACCAGGAAGTCCTCACCGACCCGAGCTACACGGGTCAAATCGTCACCATGACGTACCCGCTGATCGGCAACTACGGCACCACCGCCCTCGACGCCGAGTCCGACCGCGTGCGCGTGGCCGGGTTCGTCGTCCGGGAGCTCACGAAGGTGCCGAGCAACTTCCGCAGCGACCGCGACCTGGACGGCTACCTCCGGGCCGCCGGCGTCGTCGGCATCGAGGGGATCGACACCCGCGCCCTCGTCCGCCGGCTCCGCGTCCGCGGGTCGATGAACGGCGTGCTGTCCGCCACCGAGCTCGACGACGCGAAGCTGGTGGCGAAGGCGAAGGCGTTCCCCGGCATGGCCGGCCGCGATCTGGTGAGCGAGGTGGTGCCGGCGAAGGCGTTCAAGTGGAGCGAGGGGTTCGGCCAGTTCGCCGAGCACGTGTTGCCGGCGCGGCCGGCCGACCGACACGTCGTCGCCGTGGACTACGGCATGAAGTGGAACATCCTCCGCTGCCTGACGCAGGTCGGGTGCAAGGTGACGGTCGTTCCCGGCACCGCGACGGCGGACGACATCCTGAGCCACGACCCGGACGGCATCTTCCTGTCGAACGGCCCCGGCGACCCGGCGGCGGTCGGCTACGCGATCGACGCGGTGCGGGGCGTGCTCGGCAAGAAGCCGTTGTTCGGCATCTGCCTGGGCCACCAGTTGCTCGGGCTGGCGCTGGGGGCGAAGACGTTCAAGCTGAAGTTCGGCCACCGCGGGGCGAACCAGCCGGTGCTGGACAGCCGGACGGGGAAGGTGGAGATCACGACGCAGAACCACGGCTTCTCGGTGGACCCGACGACGCTGCCGGCGGGGGCCGAGCCGACGCACGTGAACCTGAACGACCGGACGCTGGAGGGGCTGCGGCACGAGGGGCTGCGGGCGTTCAGCGTGCAGTACCACCCCGAGGCCGCCGCCGGCCCGCACGACAGCAGCTACCTGTTCGAGGAGTTCCGCACGCTGATGGGGTGAGCCGCGTGGATGACACAGCGAGCATTCGGATTTGGCTCCGCGACCGCATTCCGTCGGATATCCGCGCGTGTCTTGGGTTGCCCGACGCAGAGCATGAAGGGGCTGAGATCATCGTGTTCGTCGCCCACGTCTCGCAGGATGTGGTGGGTGGGCCTGAGTACAGTCGGTGTGCCGGACCAACGGGGATTGAAGGCTGGATGGGGGAAGGTGTCTCAGGTCTGTTCGGGACGAACGCGGTGCGTGCGGTGCAGCATCCCGACGGGAATGGAGTGTTGATCGTTGGGACTGCCGTGTGACGCAGCTGGATTGTCAGGCATGAAGACCGGAGGACGAGTGATGACCACCCCCGTCGACCGGTTGCGAACCGCGTGGAAGACCGGTGGTCGACTCGCCCTGCACCGCGAGGCAGAATCGCTGGCGTCGGAGGGTACCACTCACGCGGTATTAGACGAGGCGATTAACACACTTCTGCTCGAAGCACGGGCCGCCGACGCCGGCGACGACACCGAGGAAGAAATCCTGGGTGTGGGCGACCGGTTGAGCGGCTGGTGTAACCTGGATCGCCGAATCACGATTCGGAACGCTTCCTCGACACCGGCTGCGAACGGCGTCCCCGCCCCGACCGACCGGCCCGTCTCGCCGGCCTGACGGCGGCCGTCTTACTTCTTCGCCGGCGGCCCCGGGTCGAACGCCGGGATCGGATGCTTCGCCTCCCAGTCGGCCCACTTCCGCAGCGCCCGGTCGCGGGCCTCGTCGGCGCCGAAGGCGTAGTTGGGGGACGAGTTGCCGAGCGGGTTCACCACCGCCCCCGGGGCCGCCTCGAACCCGTACTCGT
>DASPHQ010001216.1:0-5179 GCA_035629595.1 Urbifossiella sp.
TCAGGCAGCACCGACAGTCGCATGTGTTCATCACCTCGCGGTCTGGTTCACTGCCGTGGGCCAGCCGGTACGCCACGATCCGGGCGGAAACCTGTCCGCCCCCCTTCCCGCCCCTGCCGAGTGTCGGATGGCCCTTGTTCGTGGTCGGTCCAGACCATCCCCAGCACTCGTCCTCACCGGCCTTCACGAGGTATGCGGCGAACCGCTCTTCGATGGGCTGGCGTTTCTTCCCTGGCATCGGATCGCTCCTCTGCGTGCATTTTACGGCAAGCCCCGGTAAGGAGCACGCTGCTCGCGCGAAGGTCACCCCTTAGCTAAAGAGGACCAAAATCTACAGATCGTGTTTTGAGGGTTGTTGTTGCTACGCTACGAAAACCACGTATCCGCCTGAAAAATCACGGCTTAGGGGTTCCGAACGGATAGGCACTGGTGGTCATCCTCGGGCACGTTTTGGCCTCTTCGGGCGTTCATTTGCGACCCTATTGCGACCCAAGCCGACTGCGTTTGGTTGGCACGGCAACCTCATTAACAACCCGCGCCGAACCTTCAGTTCGGATCACCGATGAGTATGAACGCGGCCCAGTAGCGGGGGTGGGCGAACGGCCGTACCCCGCCCCCGCCGGCCGCCGGCGGCTCCAACCGCAGCGCCGGCTGGCCCGGCCCCCGGACCACCCCGTTCGTGAGCGTCGCCGTTTCGGCCAGCACCTGGTCGGCAGAGAGGTCGCGGAGCCACGTCTGGGCCTCGGCCAGGGCGGACGCCTTGCCCATCGGCCCAGCCAGGCCGGCCCGCCGGCCGAGGAGGTTACGGTAGAACCGGTCCATCAACAGGGCGGTGGCGGTGTCGTCCACCTTCCACAAGCTGAGGCACACGCTCCGGCTGCCGGCCACCAGGAACGCCTGGGCGAACCCGAGCAGGCCGTCCCCGCCGGCCTTCACCCCGATCGCCGTCTCGCACGCTGACAGGGTGACCAGCTCGGCGTCGAGCTGCCAGTGGTCGAGCACCTCGCGGGCGGTCAACCGGCCGTCTAGGAGGGGCTCGCCCTCTTTGGCGAGCAGGTTGCCGGGGAGCTTGTCCTGGGCCAGGATAAGGCTCGACTCCATCGCCCGGACGGTGTTCCCCTCGCCGTGGGTGGCGAGGTGGACGAACCGGAACCGCTTTAGGCCGCCGGCCTTGCGGAGGTCGTTGAGCCCGTGTTCGCTGGCCGCCGAGTCGGCCAGGACGGTCGCCTTATCGCCGAACAGGCCGCGGAGTCGGGCGAGCTCGACGCGGGTGCCGGGGAGGTCTTTCCAGTCGCCGCCGCGGCCGGCGACGAGGACATCGAGCCGGCGGCGGTTGGCGATCGCGACCGGGGCCGGGTCGGGGGCGAGGACAACGCCGAGCTTGCCGGGGGCAACGTCACGGGTGGCGGTGCCGGGCTGCCCCTCCCGCCAGACGACGACGGGCACGGACTTGCGGCCGGCGTGGGCGTCGATGGCCTTCTGGAGGGCAGGGATGTCGGGCAGGTCGATATCGGCGTACTTGAGCAGTACGTCGCCGGGGGCGATGTTGGCCTTGGCCGCGGTCCCGCCGGGGGCGACGGTGGTGACGAGGAGCCCGCCGGGCGGGAGGGCTTTCGGTGCGGGGGCGGCACCAGGGCGGGTGAAGACCGGGTCGCCGACGGCGAGGACGGCGTCGCCCGTCGGCCGGGGCCGGTCGGCGAGCTTGGCGAGGAAGGTGCCGGACGGGGTGTAGCTGACGGTGAACTCGGGTGCGAGGAGCCCGATCGGCACCCCGGCCATCGGCCCTGTGGCAGTAACGTATAAGGTCTTGACGCCGGCGAGGTGCGGCAGGATCGGGGCGATCCGCTGGTCGCGGAGCTTCTTGGCGAGGTCGGCGGCCTCGGCCGCGGGGGCGGGCCGAACCTTCTTCTCGGCGTCGCCGCCCAGGGCGGTGCGGACCCGCTGCGGGAGGGCCGAGTCGTCGGGAGTGAAGGCGTCCTTCTCGCCGGTGCCGTTGAGGCGTACCCACCGCGGCTCCCCGACCGGACGGACGACACAAGCCCAGGACTCGACGATAAGGTTTCGGTCTTCGAGATCGAGCCAAGCGACCCATGCGCCGTCGGCGGGGAGTGCGTCGCTAATCGCGGCCTGTTCAGCGAGTTCCCGGCGACTGACGGTAACGGCAAGTTCGGATAGCTGAATTTCGAGCTGAAGGCGATTTGTGATCAGCGTCTCGAGCTCTCGCCGTTCTGAGTCAGTTCGTTGAATTTGTGTAGTTAGGAACAAGACACGGGGTTGGTTATTTACGATATCGGCCACGAGTTTGGCTTGGCGGGCCGCTTCATCGGAGCTGATCACGTCAGGGCGGCGTGCCGCGAGTTCGTCCAGCAAACCCCGGGCCAACCCGGTTTCTAAGGTAGTGGCCGCTGCCGTGAGGTTCTGGCGAGCTGCGAAGGTAGCTGCCAACAACATGAACGGGCGAGTGCTACCGGAGACTGCCCGGTCGATCCCTTTCGTCGAAGTCAAGCGAGCTCTTTCTGCAGCTGCAGCGGCATCACGGAGTAGTGATTCTGCGTCCGCCAGCCTCCCCTGCTTTCGGCGGAGCACTCCCAAGCTACTCAGGGTTACGGCGGTGTGGTGACTAACACCGTGGGATTTCCCGATGACCGCCAACGCCTCTCGAAAAAGCGGCTCCGCTTCGTTGAGTCTACCCTGGTCGGAGTAAAGCGCGGCCATGTTGTTCAAACTGGTGGCGGTGGACGGATGGTTGCTGCCTAACGTCTTCCGAGAAGACTCCAGTGCTTCACGATGCAGCGGCTCAGCAACAGTCCACTTTCCCTGCGCGCGGTACACCTCCGCGATGTTATTCAAACTCATAATCGTGTCCGGGTGAGTCGCACCGAGAGCCTTCCTGCGAAAAGCCAATGCATCCCGAAGGATCTGTTCGGCTTCCGCGAGTTTGCCCTGGTCACTAAACACTACCGCCAGATTGTTCAAACTCGTAATAATATCGGGGTGGGCATCGCCGTGGGCCACCTGAAGGACACGTAAGGCCTCCCGGTGCCACAGTTCGGCGTCCACAAACTTGCCTTGGTCCCGATACAACTCGGCGATATTGTTCAAGCTGTATGCGGTGTCGGGGTGGGTTTCTCCCAGAGTCTTGCGACGAGAGTCTAACGATACCAAGTACAGCGGCTCAGCATCCGCCAACTTGCCTTGAGAATGGTACATCAAGCCCAGATTATTCTGACAGGTGGCAGTGCTCGGGTGGACCTTCCCAAGTACTTTACTCGCCTGCCCTAATGATTCTCGATATAATGGCTCGGCGTCCACCCACTTTCCCTGCTCTCGGTATAGTTCGGCCAAGTTGTTCAGGCTCATTGATGTAGATAAATGAGCATTGCCGAAAGTGTTCCGGCGGATTTCCAAAGCCTCCCGATATAACTCTTCAGCCTCTATTAGTTTGCCTTGATCGTGGTACAACGTGGCAAGGTTGTTTAAAGTCGCAGCGGTATGCGGGTGGGTATTGCCAGCCGCTGTGCGAAAAACTGACAGTGCCTGTTTGTACAACAATTCTGCCTCTGCCCACTTCGCCTGAGTATGCTGTAAATCTGCAAGGTTATTCAGACTAAGCGCCGTGTAGGGATGGTTGCGCCCGAACAATTCGCGGGCAATTGTAAGCGACTTTTCGGCCAGCTTTTGGGCATCCAGAGCTTTACCTTGTCCACTATACTCGATCACGCGATCGTTGAGGTCATCCCGCTCGGAAAACAGTTTGAGTTGCTCAGCGCTCCATGGTCTGCTAAGATCCATAACATCTAACTCGGCATCGCGAACCTGCCAGTGATCCCGCCCTTGCCGTTTGACTCGTAAGGCAAGCAATTGGGCTGCAATCTGCCGCGCCTCGGACACCTTCCCATCTACAAACAGTCCCTGCATCTGCTTCTCCATCGCCGCCGCCCGGCGGGCGTCTTCTCCCTTGAGCATCCGCTGGTACTGCGGCACCGCCGGCCCGGTCGCCGGCTCCTGCGCCACCACGGCCAGCACCCCGGCAACGACCGCCACCGCCGCCACCGCGTATCGGCCCGCCATGATCGCCTCCCGGTGTGTGGTTACCGCTCGCCTACCCCGAACCCGACCGCCAGCACCCGACGGCCCGGCACGCCCCGCCGCAACTCGGCCCCGGCCCGCACCACCCCGGCCGGCGCCCCCAGCGCCCGCTCGCCCGGTCCGCGCTCGCCGCGGGTCACGCCGTCCACGGCGATCGGCTCCACCCACTCGCCGTCGTACCGGTACGCCTCCCCGGACGACGCCGGCTCCTTCCCCCACCCGCCCCCATACACGTCCGCGAACGGCGGCAGCGGGTCGTCCGACGCCACCACTGCGAACACGTACAACCCGGTCCCGTCCGTCAGCCCGTACCGCACCACGTCCTCCGCCCCGCCGACCGTACCCGGGTAGCGGAGCACCTCCGCCTTGGCCGCCGGCCGGTCGTCGGTCAGTCGGTGGACCTTCCCGTCCGGGCCGAACGCCACCAAGTATGCGTACGCCGGCCGGCTCAGGCGGGCTTCGACCGTCACCTGGTCGCCCAGCTTCGGCACCGCCTTCCCCAATGGCCCCTGGTACGCGGCCGTGGCCGGGCCGGTGCGGACGAAGTGGTTGATGTCCAGGGCCGTCACCCGCAGCAGGTCCGGGGCTGCGGGCGGTGCCGGCGGGGCTACTCCCCCGGCCACGTCTGAGGACATCGGCGCCGCGATGTCGGCCGCCGGTCGCGGCCACGCCCACGAGCCCACGCCGACCAGCATCATTGCCAGCCCGACAGCCACCACCCACGGCCACCGCCGCCGGCCCAAGTACGCATCGACGATGTCGGCCAGCGCGTCAGCCGACTTGTAGCGCTCTGTCAAGTCGCGGGCCAGCGCCCGGCGGGCGATCGCCGCCAGCCTTGCCGGGGCCGACCGGTTCACCTGCCGGGCCGGTGGAACATCAGCCTCGAGCGCACGGGTCAGCACCGCCGCACCAGACGTGTCGTGATGCGGCGACCGGCCGGTCAGTAGGAAGCTGCACTTTCCGCAACTTCCTGTGTCTGAGCGGCTGACCGTGGGTGGGTAGACGAAGGCCGGCCCGTCCGGGACGATGGCGTTACCACACGACCCTCGCCCCGGACGGACCCGGCCATGGCATCTTCGCATCCCCTCCC